>JAGLTT010000033.1 GCA_023135135.1 Dehalococcoidales bacterium | reverse complement strand
AGGGCGTCAATAGGGTTAAGCCGGGCTGCCCTCATAGCCGGATATATACCGGAAACAAGGCCGATGAATACCGATACCGATATGGCCAGAATAACGATATCCCATGACACCACGGCATTGATACTGATGCCAGCCGCCGCCGAAAAGGTGGAAATCAGCCATGACACTCCCCAGCCGCCTATGATACCCACCACGCCACCTGACAAACTGAGCATCGCTGCCTCCAGGAGGAATTGAAGCAGAATATCACGCCGCTTGGCTCCGACTGCCTTGCGGATACCTATCTCCCGCGTACGCTCGGTTACGGATACAAGCATGATATTCATAATGCCGATACTACCGACCAGCAGTGAGATACTGGCGATGGCCCCCAGCAGTACGGTAAGTAATCCGGTCACCTGCTGTATCATGCCCATCATCTGCTCCTGGGTCATGATGAGGAAGTCTTCCTTCCCTTCCTCGGTAATGCGGTGACGCTGCGATAATAATTCCGTGATATCCGCTGAAACGATATCGGCGACTTCGGTACTTTCTATCTGGACGGCAATCTGCTGGACGGTATCTTCGCCGCGCACTGTTGATCCCGGGAAAAGCCTTGCCTGATAGGTCGTTATGGGTACAATAATAACCGCATCCATACTGATACCCATCATCTGCCCGCCCTTGGCTTCCAGCACGCCGATGACGTTGAACTGGCGTCCGTTGATTTTAACCTTTTCCCCCACGGCGTCTTCATCACCAAACAGGTCTTCAGCGATATCACTTCCCAGCACGGTAACCATATCCCTGGAGGCTACATGCCGCGTGGTAATGAACTGCCCGTACTCCGTCGGAAAGTTCATTACATATTCAAATTCCGGGGTCGTAGCCTCGATGAAAGCCGCGGTGCTCACGTCACCGGCGGCCACCTCAGCATAATTTTCCGTCACCGGGGCTACGGCCACAACCGATGGAACACGCTCGGCAATGGCCTCGGCATCGCTGATGGTGAGGCTTTGACTGGCCATTCCCATCGCGGCCAGCCCCTGTACACCGGGCGTTTGCGATGCTATGTAAATCAGGTTGGTGCCCATGCCTTCCAGCGTAGAGGTAATGGATTCCTCCGCTCCCCTGCCCACCGACATCAGGGTGATAACGGAGCCGACGCCGATGATAACACCGAGCATGGTCAGCGAGGAGCGGAGCTTGTTGGTCCCCAGCGACCTGACGGCTATAATAAAGGACTCAATCCACTTCACGATTCATCTCCTCGATTGTACTGATTAATCACCGGCTGCCGGTTCAACCTTCTTATCCTCAATAATTTTTCCATCCAGAAGCCGAACGATGCGCTCTGCCTTCGCAGCGACATCCGGCTCATGCGTCACCAGAACAATGGTGATACCTTCCCGGTGAAGCCGGCAGAAGATAGAAATAATTTCGGCCGTGGCATTGCTGTCAAGGTTACCGGTAGGCTCATCCGCCAGGATAAGAGATGGGTCATTCACCAGCGCCCGGGCAATGGCCACACGCTGCTGCTCGCCGCCCGAAAGCTCCGAAGGTTTATGAGTAGCCCGTGCCTTCAGACCGACACGCTCCAGCGCCTCCATCGCCTTCTTGCGTTTCTGCCTGCTGCCGCCGTAAATAAGCGGCAGTTCTACATTCGCTACGGCGGCGGTCCGCGCCAAGAGGTTGTACGTCTGAAAGACAAACCCTATCTTCTTGTTTCTCATCTCGGCCAGCTTGTTATCGTTAAGTCCGCTGACATCAATTCCCTCGATGATATATTTCCCCCCGGTAGGCTTGTCCAGGAATCCTATAATATTCATCAGGGTAGACTTTCCCGAGCCGGAGGCGCCGATAAGCGCCACCATCTCGCCCTGTTTGATGCCTAAAGTCACCCCCCTGAGAGCCGGGACCTCGACATCACCCATGCGGTAAATCTTGGTAATATTTTCCAGTTCAATCATGCCTTTATTCGGCGACATGGTTATCACTTCCCAATTTATAAATTAGAACATGCTCATCGATGGAGACTTTACCCGAATCTCGTATATAACCGTCTCGCCCTCGCTTACGCCGCTGACTATCTCGGCACGAAAGCCGTCATCCAGACCGACGACCACTTCTCTCTCCTGAGCCTGATTATCCACCATTACTTTAACAATCGTTTGACCCCGGTCGTTCTTGGTGATTGCCCGGCTGGGCACCATGAGCACGTTTTCGTGTTTTTCCGCTACGATATCGGCGGAGGCGCTCATACCCACCTTAATTCCGGAGTCATCGGTATTTTCGAGGCCTATCTTGACCTTATACAGGACAACACCTCCCACCTCCATAGGCACGGGATAGACAGCCGTCACGATACCTTCGAACTCTTTATCAGGCAGGGCATCCACGCTGACAGCGGCTTTCTGTCCCAATTCCACAAGCGGTATATCTATCTCATCCACCTCAATAACCAGCTCCAGATAGCCAGGATTAATCATTTGAATAATTGTCGTGGGAGCCATGGACGGCGAGGGAATAATATCGCCTTCCTCGGCCAGAACTACAGCCACCACGCCTTCAAATGGAGCAGTGATAGTAGCCTCATCCAGCTGGCGCTGCACGTCAGCCAGATTCTGCCGGGCTAATTCCACCGCCTGCTCGGCTTGCATTACGGCCTGTTCGGCGGAGAAGAGTTGCAGCTCCTGGAGCGCTACACTTTTATCAAGGTCATCTATATTTTTCTGCGCCAGAACCACGGATAACTCGGCTGCCTCTACCTGCTTTTTCATGAGATTTACCTGCCGGGAGTCATATCCCGCCAGGGCGTTATCGTAGTTGGCCTGAGCAATATCAAGGTTTTCCTGAGCATTTAACAGGGTCAGGTCCCAATCAATCGAAGTTCTACTTGTGTCCTGGGCCATAATCTTGACACTGTCATACCAGGTTTGCGCCTTGTTCAGTTCGGCCACTATCGAGTTAAAATCAACGGCGGTAATACCGGCGTTCAGATTGGCCCGTGCCGTATCCAGGGCTATCTGCGCGTTGAGCAGGGCCAGGTTCAACGAGTCTTCCGAATTACGCGTATTTTCCAGGTTGTAGTCGGCCGTCTCCTCCGCAAGCTGTGCCTGTGTCAGAGCAACCTCTACCTGCGTCAGGGCCATTTGCGCCTGGTTAACCGCCAGTTCCAGAGTACTGGTATCAAGACTGGCAAGCACATCCCCGGTCATGACCCGGTCGCCCTCCGCCACCAGTATCCTGTCCACTTTACCGGCGCTACCGAAGGTCAGCCTTGCCTCGCGGGAGGTCTCCATTTTACCGTTGCCGGTGACACTCAGCGTCAAGTCACCGCGCGTCACCTCGACCTGCTGCTGGCTGACCGTGCTCTGCCCCCCCCCAAAATCACAGGCTGTCGTGCCCAGCAGTGCCAGCACCGCGATACTAAAAATAAGACCAACTAACAGTTTCCTTTTCATTGTCTTCCTCCGAGATTCCCGAGATACCACGTATCGGTATTTCTTAGTTATTTCTATTTTAGGAGCAGTTTTAGCTGAAGCTTCGCCCGCCTCTTCTCGTAGCGTTCCATCGTTTTAATAAATGCCTTTTGCAGATAAGCGTACCTGTCACGCATCTGTTCCAGCCACTCCTGCCGTACCGAAGGCTCATCCTTCATTAGTTTCAAGCCATATTCGGCAAGCTCGCGGAACATCTTAATTTCATCTTCGAGTCCGTGCTGGATCGTTTTTATCAGGGCGTCCTCACTCAAGCGAAAGTGGTCATGCCTTTCTCCAGGTATGATATGACGTTCAACCAGCCCCGTTTGTGCGAGAAGTCGGACGGTAGTGCTGATCGACCCTTTGCTCGCCATCAGGACTTCAGCCAGTTCAGCCGGCGACTGATAAGGCGGGTCGGAGATTAATAGCCAGCCGAACATACGGCCGGCCATGCGGGGAAGACCGGTTCTCTCAAAGACAACCCCTACTTCTTCCACGAAACTTCGCTCTTCATCCCGTAATTTATTCAACATACCCACCTCTAAAATGATTTTTATATATTATAATATTTATAATATGTTTTGTCAATACTAAATATTGCGAATATTTAGAATATTATGAATATATTTCAGGGGTCATTATGGAATAACACCTAAAAATTACCGGTTACCCAGTTCTTTAGCCCGCCGGTACGCCGCTTTTACCGCATCTTCGACAATTTTAGCAAAACCGCCCTCTTCGAAGACCTGTAAAGCGCGCTCCGTAGTGCCTCCCCGCGAGGTGACGTTCCGGCGCAGTTCGGCAGGTGACCTGGCGGACTGCTGCATCAGGTGTGCCGAGCCCAGCGTCATCTGTGACACCAGTTCCCCGGCTTCTTTCCGGGAGAGCCCTATCTTCACCGCCGCGTCAATCAGGGACTCGGCCAGCAGAAAGACATAGGCGGGGCCGCTGGCGCTGACCGCCGTAACCATATCCAGGTACTTCTCATCGTCGAAGTATATTTCCTTACCCATGCTGCCGAGGATAGCCCGCGCCTGTCCTTTTTGCTCTTCGCTTACTCCGGCAGTAGCCGTCCAGCCACTCATTCCGAAGCCGACCTGAGCCGGCGTATTGGGCATGCAACGCACGACACGTGCGTGACCCAGGCCCCGGGCAATGGCGCTGATTTTCATACCGGCGACTATCGAAAGGACAAGCAGGGTCGATTCCAGGCAGCCTTTCAAATCGGCCATGACCTCGGGCAGGTTTTGAGGTTTCACCGCCAGCACAACGATATTCTTACCTTTTACGGCTTCCCGATTGTCTGCCGTTACCGCTATACCATATTGTTTATTAAGGTATTCACGGCGCGACTCGCTGACATCGCTGACACAGATACCGTCAGGCGCAGTCAGTTTCTGACCAAGAACTGCTGAGAGCATCGCCTCCCCCATATTGCCGCCACCGATAAACGCTATTTTCATCATTGCTTCACCACTATATTGATCAGTTTCCCGGGGACATAAATAACCCTGACCACTTCCCTACCCTCCAGGTAAGGCTTTACCTTTTCCTGCTCCCCGGCTATTTTCCTGGCTTCTTCTTCTGTAATTGATACCGGCACCGTTACTTTATCGCGTAGCTTGCCGTTCACCTGGACGACCAGAACAAACTCGTCACGTTTCACCAGCGCTTCGTCCCATTCCGGCCATGTCTGGTTATGAACACTGTATTCATAGCCCTTCCTCTGCCAGAGCTCCTCAGCCAGGTGCGGCATCGTCGGCGCCAGCAGCAGGAGGAATGTCCTGACGGACGATTTCCAGGCTTCCCTGCCGGCTGTCCCGGACTCTTTGACCCTGTGGAGGTAGTTGGTGAACTCCATTAGCGCCGCTACCATGGTGTTGAAATGGACTCTCTCGATATCCCCGGTTACTTTTTTCACGGTCTGGTGCGTCATGCGAACCAGCTCATCGTCACCCTGAGCGCCCGAGGAACGGTATTCATCCAGCACCAGGTGCCATATTCGGTTCATCCAGCGGCTCATACCGCTGATACCGCTGTCGTCCCACTCGCCGCCCTGTTCCCACGGTCCGATGAACATCAGGTAGGTACGCACGGTATCCGCCCCCAGTTCGATCACATAATCATCGGGATTGACCACATTGCCCCTCGATTTGCTCATCTTCTGGTGACCGGAGCCGATATGCCCCTGATTGAACAGCTTTGTAAAGGGTTCGCCGAAATCAATCAGCCCCATGTCACGAATCGCTTTCGTGAAGAAACGCACGTAGAGCAGGTGCATCACGGCGTGCTCGGCGCCGCCGGTATATAAGTCCATCGGCAGCCACAACCGCACCTTTTCCGAATCGAAGGCCGCTGTTTCCAGGTGCGGGCTTACAAAGCGTAAGTAATACCACGAGGAGCAGACGAAGCTGTCCATGGTATCCGTCTCGCGCCTGGCCGGAGCCGAGCAATTCGGGCAGGTGGCATTAACGAATTTCTCATTATGCTTCAGCGGCGACTCGCCGGTAGGCTTGAACTCGGCGTCCTCCGGCAGCAGGACAGGCAGGTCTTTCTCCGGCACCGGGACGATGCCGCACTTATCACAAAAAATTACGGGTATCGGGGCTCCCCAGTAACGCTGCCGCGATATAAGCCAGTCGCGGATTTTATAGCTGACAGTCCGTTTACCCCATCCCTGTTCTTCTAAGTACTCGGAAACCGCATTTATACCCTGTTGGCTGTGCAGGCCGTTAAACTGTCCGGAATTCACCATGTTTCCCGGCCCGGTATAGGCGTCCTTAAGCTCCCTGCCATCCCAGTCCGGCGATGCTATCACTACCGGAATCGGCAGGTTGTACTTTTTCGCAAAGGCAAAGTCGCGTTCATCATGGGCGGGCACCGCCATGACGGCGCCGGTGCCGTAGCTCAGGAGCACATAGTCGGCAATCCATATCGGCACCTTTGTCCCGTTGAGCCGATTGATACAATAAGCCCCTGTAAATACGCCGTCCTTCTCTTTTTCCGCGGAAAGTCGCTCTATCTCACTCTGGCGGCGCGATTTCACGATATAGTTCTGGACCTCGGCCTTCTTCTCCGGCGAGGTCAGTTTTCCCACCAGCGGGTGCTCCGGCGCCAGCACCATGAAAGTCACGCCGCAGGTGGTATCGGGGCGGGTGGTAAACACGCGTATTTCCTTTTCGTCCACACCGGGGTGGTCAAGTTCGAAGGATATTTCCGTACCCTGGCTCCTGCCTATCCAGTTCCGCTGCATTAGTTTGATGCGTTCCGGCCAGTCGATATCGTCGAACTCCATTAACTCGTCGGCGTATTCCGTGATGCGGAAGAACCACTGCTCCAGGTCGCGCCTGATAACAGGCGTATCGCAGCGCTCGCATAAGTCCTCCCCTACTACCTGCTCGTTGGCCAGTACCGTCTGGCAGTTGGGGCACCAGTTGACCGGCGCCTTGGCGCGGTAAGCCAGTCCCTTTTCAAAGAGTTTCAGGAAGAACCATTGCGTCCATTTATAGTAGTCCGGCAGGCAGGTATTAATCTCGCGGGTCCAGTCGTAAATAGCACCGATGCTCTTAAGCTGCCGCCGCATAATTTCTATACTCTGCATGGTCCAGGTAAAGGGGTGGATACCGCGTCTGATGGCGGCATTCTCCGCCGGCAGCCCGAAGGCGTCGAAGCCCATTGGGTGGAGCACATTATAGCCGCGCATCCGCTTGTAACGGGCATGTACGTCGGACGGCGCCATGGCATACCAGTGGCCTATGTGAAGGTCGCCGGAGGTATAGGGAAACATGGTAAGGGCGTAATACTTCGGCCGGGGGTCGTCATCATGGACCTCGTAGAGTTTATCCCCGGCCCATTGCTGCTGCCACTTCTTTTCTATTTCCCGTGAGTTATACTTATCTGCCACGACTGTTCTCCATCCAGAAATACTGCACCCTTAAGTGTGATACGGGTGATAGACGCTTCGCAGTAATTGTAGCAATTATAGCTACGTATGTAAATGGGGAAACCCTTGCGCTATCCCCCTTTTTAACTTAGAATAGGATAACCCGTGCCGAAGTGGCGGAACAGGTAGACGCGACAGTCTCAAAAAC
>JAGLTT010000032.1 GCA_023135135.1 Dehalococcoidales bacterium | reverse complement strand
GCGGGCACGCCCATGGTCGTCGATGCCATGACGGAAATGGGGATTTATTCCATCAAGAACTGGTCGGCCACCGGACAGATTAACATGGTGCCCGGGCTCGGCCGTGAAGCCCAGGATGAAATGATTGTCACCCGGTCTCACTGCCACGATTGTCCGGTGGGGTGCAGTCAGGTGAAACTCGTCACTTCGGGGCCTTACGCCGGCTATCTCAGCGAAGGGCCCGAGTTCGAAACGACCTATTCACTGGGCAGCACCGTCGGGGTGGACTACCTGCCCGCCGTCATCGCCGCCGATAGACTCTGCGACGAGTACGGCATTGATACTATCTCGGCGGGCGTCGCCATCGGCTGGGCCATGGAGCTCTTCGAAAAGGGCATACTCACCAAAAAGGACACCGACGGCATCGACCTGAAATTCGGCAATCACGCTGCCATGATGGAGATGCTGCGGAAGATAGCCTACCAGGAAGGACTCGGCGCGCTCCTGGGACAGGGCACCAAAAAAGCCGCCGAGAAAATAGGCAAGGGCACCGGCGACTACGCCATGCAGATAAAAGGCCTGGAGCTGCCCGCCTACGATGTCCGGGGCGCCAAGGCACACGGACTGAACTACGCCACCTCCTATACCGGCGCCGACCATAATCGGGGTTACGCCTTCCAGGAGATTTTCGATATCCCCATCCCGGAGAAAGTGGACAGAAACGCCACCAAAGGCAAGGGCCGGCTGACCAAGTGGAACCAGGACGTCCGCTCCGTCACCTGCGACTGCGCCACGATGTGCGCCTTCCTCCTTGACATGGCCGTTCCCGATATTGCCTGCCAGAACACCGCCGACCTGGTCAACGCCGCCAGCGGCATGAGCTTCACCGCCGAAGAAATCCAGCAAATAGGGGAAAGACTGAATAATATCGCCCGCCTGTTCAATATCGGCGCGGGCTTCACCCGCAAGGACGACACCTTCCCCAGGCGTCTCATGACCGAGCCCATCAAGGCGGGGGCTTCCAAGGGACAGCTCATCAGCCAGAAAGACCTCGATGAAATGCTCGACGAATACTATTCGGCACGCGGCTGGGACAAAGACGGCTCCCCGACTGACGCCAAGCTGAAAGAGCTGGGTTTATAAGCTCGCTGACAGGAGGATTTCTGACAAATGACTGAATTCGGATACGCCGGAGAGATTTTAAAAGTAGATTTACCGGACGGCAATATAACCAGGCTGCCGACTGCAAATTATGCGGATAAATATATCGGGGGACACGGCATTGCGACCAGGCTCTACTGGGAGATGGTCCCGCCGCAGGTAAAAGCCCTCGACCCGGAGAACTGCCTTATCTGCGCCAGCGGTCCCTTTACCGGGTTTCCCGGGTTTGCCGGTTTCCGCTGGAAAATCTTCGCGAAATCGCCCCTGGGCGACCCCGAATCATTCTCCTACTGCAACCTGGGAGAGAGGTGGGGGGCCTGGCTTAAATACGCCGGCTACGACGCTCTGGCGGTTCAGGGTAAGGCGGATAAACCCGTTTATATTTACATCTTTGACGGTAAGGTTGAGATACGGGACGCCTCCCATCTCCGGGGCCAGAATACCTTCGAGGCGAGCGACAATTTGAAAGATGAACTGGGTAAAAACGTGAGTGTCCTGACCATCGGCCCCGCCGCCGAGAACCTGTTACCCTTTGCCACCATGTTGGCGGAAGGGGGCTCCTCCGGCTCCGGCGGACTCGGCGCCGTAATGGGTTCGAAAAATCTTAAAGCCATCGTCGTCGCTGCCGGTGACAGGAGGCCGGTAGCCGCCGACCCCGACCGGGTACGACAGCTGGTCGACCGCATTGCGGCAACGAAGCCCATGGTGCCTATGCCTTCGCTGTGGGCGGTTCCCGGACTCACCCGCGACCATTCCTGTTACGGATGCGGCATCGGCTGCTCCCGCCAGATATATGACGGTGAAGACGGCCGGCTCTATAAATCGCTGTGCCAGGCGTCTGATGTTTACGGTGATATGGTCACGAGATATCTCGGCGAACCTGACGGGGCGCGCCTTCAGGCCACGAGGCTCTGCGACGGCTACGGCCTTGATACCACCGTAATGCAAAGCTTGATTGAGTGGCTTGACGCCTGCTTTCAGGAAGGACTTATCAACGAGAAGGATACGGGGCTCCCGCTATCCAGGGTCGGCAGCCCCGAGTATATCGAAGAACTCACCAGGAAAATCACTTTTAAAGAAGGGTTCGGTGAAATTTTTTCAAATGGCTTGATACCCGCCGCGGAGTCGGTCGGACCGAAAGCCAGGGAAATGCTGAGCACGTTCATCGCTACCAGAGGGGGCGAGAAAAAGGACTATGACCCGAGATTGTTTATAACGACGGGTCTAATCTACGCCACCGAGCCGAGACGTTCGATACAGCAGCTCCACGAAGTGTGTTCGATGTTGATGATGTGGGTCGGCATGGGCGGAGCCAAGACGGGTGAAATGTTCACCATCGAGAACTTCCGCAAGGTCGCCGAGAAAATCTGGGGGAACGCCGTCGCGGCGGATTTCTCCACGTACGAAGGAAAGGCGCTGGCGGCCAGGAAACTCCAGGACCGCGTTTTTGCCAAGGAAAGCCTTGTCGTCTGCGACCTCCGGTGGACGATGTCCCAGCCCTTCCGCTACATAGAAGACGGCCCCGCGCCGGTTACGGAAACCGAAATTTACTCGGCGATAACGGGAAAAGAGATTGACGAGGCGGAACTGTACCGAATGGGTGAAAGAATCTTTAACCTGCAAAGAGCCGTACTACTCCGCCAGGGACGGCCGGGACGCGAAGGCGACCGGCTGCTGGAACATTTCTACACCAACCCCCTGCAACAGGGCGAACTCTTCTACGACGCCGAATGCCTGGCGCCGGGTAAAGACGGCGAGATAATATCCAAAATTGGGGCGGTAATCGATAGAGAAGAATTCGAAAATATGAAGAGCGAGTATTACGGGTATCGCGGCTGGGATGTCGAAACCGGCCTGCCGACAAGGGCCAAACTGGAAGACCTCCAACTCGGCGATGTCGCCGCCGATTTAGCGGGGCGGGGACTTTTAAAGTAAATTGTAGATAACGGCTCGTATAGTTAGGTTCTCGGGGAGTCCAAGAGGGGCGCCAGCCCCTCTTAAATATTCCTCCCCCTCTCCAATCAAATAATTTCATGGCCAGCCCAATGCCGCTGATTGGAGAGGGGGACTTAGGGGGTGAGGTAAAGATAATATAACAATAAAAAACTAATACATCATGCGCAACCGAGCATTGACGCAGTTACGCAATTGCGCTATAATTTAACGGAGAGTTCAAGTTATGCCTGTTATCTGTATCACCAACCATAAAGGCGGCGTCGGTAAGACAACCACGACCGCCGCCCTGGCCCAGGGTTTAAGCGAGCACGACAAACGTGTACTCCTGGTGGACTGGGACCCGCAGGCCAGCCTTACCGTCAGCTTCGGAGTAAACCCGGACAATCTGAAGCTGACGTGCTACGATGTCCTGACGAGCACCATCAGGAATAACGGCCGTATCTCCATCCGTGATGTTACTTTAAAGACCGATAACCCCAACATCAACCTTGTTCCGGCCAACATCGAGCTATCACAGGCGCAGCTAGACCTGGCAAACGCCTTCACCCGCGAGCTGATGTTGAAGGAAATGCTCCAGCCGGTACGCAAAGACTATAACTACATACTTGTGGACTGCCTGCCCAGTCTGGGGCTACTGACCATCAACGCCCTTTCCGCCGCCGATAGCGCCCTCATACCCCTGCAGGCCGATTTCCTGGCGATGAAAGGGCTGACCCTGTTACTGGCCACCATCATCCGCGTACAGGAAAGAATCAACCCGTCCCTGGAGATTCTGGGGATACTGTTCACCATGGCCAATTCCCGCACCCTGCACAGCCGGGAAGTCATCGAGGTCACCAAGAGGGCTTTCGGCGACAGAATAAAAGTATTCGATACCACCATCCCCGCCAGCGTCCGTTTCAAGGAAGCACCGGCTGCCGGGATGTCCATACTGACATATGCCCCCAGGTCCGATGGGGCTGAAGCCTACAGATTATTCACAGAAGAGGTGCTGCATGAAAAGAGCTAAAATAACCGAGGAGCTTGCCTACGGAACCGCTCTGGACCGCCTCACCGGCGTTGACCATCCTGCCCCTGCAAAGCCACCGGAGCCGGCGCAGCCCGTCCCGAAACCCGAAACTCCCAGGTCGGCCATGATTAAGTTATCCGTCTTTCTCAACAGGGAAGAAGATGCCTACCTGGAAAACCTGGCATCGACGGCCAAGTTCAGCGGCGGTAAGAAACTCAGCAAGACCAAGCTAATCGAGGCCATGGTGCGGGCTTTCCGCCAGACGAACCTCGATGTACGCGGCGTCAGGGACGACCGGGAGCTGCTCAATAGAGTAACTGCGCAAATGCGCTAATAACTGTGCACGATAATACACGTATACGGAAAATTGATAATGTATGTCAGCACCGGTGCTCCAAATCTCAGGCGGCCTGCGCCACGAGGTATGTTTCCCCAAATGCCTGCGCAAAGTGCTTGTTTTTCCATTCTGTGCGCTCTGGTCGGGGCTTAGACCAGGGACCGGAGAATATATAAGTATAGAATTCCGGGATGGGGATGGGGTGAGTGAAACGAAATCTCCTCATAAGCTCGTTATGAGTTAAGTATCTCGATTCCGGCGTCTCGATTCCCTTATAAGCCAGCGCCGTTTCCGCCTTCGACTCTTCCTTCACCGGATTCACATAGCAGCGGATTACCGCCAGGTTTATATCATACGGGTCATAGCCGGGCCGGTTACCGCTGAACTGCTCATTCAATACTTCGATATCCTCCATCTCCGAGGCGCGGTAGAGCTTCCAGCCCACCACCTCCCGCAACTCGCTGAATCCCCCGACCTGATAGCAGATGAGCGACTCGTTATCGGCCTCGGTTGACAGGACTACCCCCAGGCAGAACGGCTCCACCGTGCGGTAGCCGCCGTGATAGTAGAACTCGATGACGCGCCGCGACTTGATGGCGGAGCACAGCGTCGTCCTTATTTGCTCTTTTTTAGTGGTGATATTCAGCAGTTCTTTGAGATTCCGCACCTTCACAACCTCACGAGGTATCTAAAATCACTTTAAATGAACGACATGATTTTTTCAAGCTTCTCTGTGGCTACCCCACCCTTATCCTCCCCTTCGGCTCCGCCGCCACCTCCCCGATAATCGCCGCCTCGGCAACGCCTTCACCATGCAGTTTTTCCAGTAGAATCCATGCCTTCTCATGCGGCACGGCTATCAGCAGGCCGCCGGAAGTCTGCGGGTCATAGAGGATATCCTGTAAATACTGAGGGACACTTTCGTCAATATCCACCATGTCTTTACGAAAATCGCGGTTGCGGTGCAGCCCGCCGGGAATCATGCCCCTTTCGGCCAGCTCTTTCACCTCGGGAAAGTATGGGACAGACACTGAGTCTATCACCATGCCGACTTCGGTACATTCAATCATCTCGGCGGCATGGCCGAGCAGGCCGAAGCCGGTGATATCGGTACAGGCGTGAACGCCGACCTCCTGCATCAGCTCCGATGCCGTCCGGTTCAGGGTGGTCATGGACTTCACGATTTTCGCGGTAGCTTTATCGCCGGCTATACCGCCCTTGATGGCCGTGCTGATGATGCCCGTGCCCAGCGGCTTGGTCAGGATGAGGCGGTCGCCCGCTTTGGCACCGTTATTGCAAATAACTTTATCGGGGTGGATGGTGCCCGTGACCGACAGGCCGTACTTGAGTTCCGGGTCTTCCACGCTGTGCCCGCCGACCAGTATCACCCCGGCCTCGTGCATCTTGTCCAGTCCGCCCCTCAGGACTTCTTTCAAAATAGATATCTCCATTTTATCCTGCGGGAAGCAGACGACATTCAGTGCCGTCAGGGGACTGCCCCCCATAGCGTAAACGTCGCTCAGGGAGTTGGCCGCGGCAATCCGCCCGAAGTCGTACGGATCATCGACAATCGGCGTGAAGAAATCGACCGTCTGCACGATGGCCAGGTCCTCCGTGAGCTTATAAACGCCGGCATCCTCGGCCCTCTCCATCCCCACGATGAGATTGGGGTGGGACTGGAACGGCAGGCCGGCCAGCGCTTTGGCGAGGTCACCCGGACCCATTTTGCAAGCTCAACCCGACCCGTGAACGGTCTCGGTGAGGCGCCTAGGTTTATCGTCCATATAATCTACCTCGGTTATATTCTACTCCCCAACGATTGAGAGCGCCAGTATGCGCGCGAAGGGAAAATAGTCCAAGCTTATAAACAAACCATGTCCGAACTGAGCATTAACTGAATTGTCTCGTGCATTGTTGTCGGTTTGCCAACCCTTAATTTATCCACAAGCTCATAATATTCAAGACAGGTAGTGCAGGCTAATATCTCAACTCCCAGTTCCTCGAGCTTTTTGAGATGTCCGAGGGCCCAGGAGCCTTCACATATCAGGCGCACCCCCTCATTCCAGAATACCATAGTTTTCGGTTTTTCCTGGCTCTCTTCGAGCAAGCGTAAAAAATTAGCCATGAGTAACATACCGAGTTCCTCATCACCTCTACCCAGTACCTCTGATTGTATTAAAATCCCCTTTCTATTCAAGGTCATCTCCTTCCCCTTGATGAATCGCCCTTAATGCCATACAATAATCACGGAGGATTATAACATAAGTATTATCTTAGTGCAAGATAAATATAACTTATATCACCCTCAAGTATTATGAATATTGACCACCTTAAAACCTTCCAGGAAATAGTCAGGCTCGGCAGCTTCTCCGAGGTAGCCAGGAAGCTGGCCATCAGCCAGCCGGCGGTTTCTTTCCAGATTCAGAAGCTGGAACACGAGCTCGGCATACGCCTCATCGACCGCACCCAGAGGGCAATTACCCTGACGGCCGCCGGTAAGCGCCTGCTTCAATTCGCCGAGTCTGTAGAGGCGGAGCGTAACCGCCTCCGGAACGACCTGGAGCAGATGCGTGAGGAGGTTTCCGGAGACCTGCTTATCGCCGCCAGCACCATCCCCGGCGAGTTCCTGCTGCCCGCACTCCTGGCGAGTTTCAAGCAACGGCACCCGGCCGTGAAAATCCAGGTGGACATCTCCGATTCGCTTACGGTTATTAACGGAGTGCGTGATAACACTTACGAGGTGGGATTCTGCGGTATGGCGCCGGAGGGACAGGCCCTGGCGTCTTTCAAGGTGGCCGGCGACGAGATTGTCCTTATTGTTGCCCCGGAGCACCCCTTCGCCCGGAAAGGTGAGATATCGCCGGACGAGCTGGAAGGTGAACCGCTTATCTTCCGCGAGGCTACCTCGGGCACGCAGCTCAGCCTGGAAAACCGGCTGTCCCAGGCCGGACTCGACCTCAGGAAATGGTCGCCCAACCTTGTCCTGGGGACCACGCAGGCGGTAGTCTCGGCGGTGGCTGCCGGGGCCGGCATCGCCTTCGTATCGAACCTGGCCATTAAGAAGAGTCTGGCGCTGGGCCTGGTAAGTCAGGTAGGAGTACGCGGACTGCGGCTGAGCCGGGACTTTTACTGTGTTTACCGGCAGGAGAGAGTGGTATCACGTTTGCTCGAGGGGTTCATTAATTTTATCAAGATAGAGGCGGCACACGGTGATAAAGCAGACTGAAAACCGGGCAGGCATCGAGGGACTCAAGCTGAATGTTAACGGTCACCGGGCGCATTACCTGAAAGCCGGCGGTGGACCGCCGGTGGTGCTGGTACACGGCGGCGCCAGTGACTCCCGCGACTGGGTCGACACGATTAACGGCCTCGCCCACCGCTATACCTTCTACGCACCCGACCTTATCGGATTCGGGC
>JAGLTT010000031.1 GCA_023135135.1 Dehalococcoidales bacterium | reverse complement strand
GATTTTGATGACCTTCATATCCTGGCTTCGGCAGGCTCGTTCAATCTACTGACGGTGGTAAGCGGGCCGATTGCCAGGGAAATAGGAATGGAAGCCGGGATAGGCTTTATGGGTCACGGCTGGCGTGCCAATAACACCATCGGGCGGGCAATACGCCTGTCCACACTCTACATCGGTCAGACCTGGCCGGCGAAGAACGACATGGCGCTTACCGGACGTGTCTCACCCCACACCTTCTATACCTTCTGCGAGAATGCCGACGCGAGCCCCTGGGAACCCTATCATACGTCCAGAGACTTTAAAGCAGACGAAAGCTGCGTTACCGTGGGCGCCATCCACGGCGAGAGCCAGCTGAATCACCTGTACGGCGGGATGATCGGCACCTGGACAGCCGAGGGAATCCTGGACAGAATGGTCGAAGACCTGGTAAGGACCGACCGCCGGGGCTACCTCATGTGGGGGACGAAGGGAATAGGTAAATACCTCGGCTCCGGCGGAGGGGCGCTGAATCACATGATTATCCTCTTCCCGGAACTGGCCGCCGAACTGAAGAAAATGGGCTTCGACCAGACGAGCCTGCAGGACGAAATTTATAAAAGGACGTCGATACCCTACGACGACCTCAACGGGGGCGAAAGAAAGAGCCTGCAGACGGCGCTGGAACTGGGCGTAATCCCCGCCGACCGTAAAGACGTTTTTGTTGCCGCCCTGAAACCGGGCGGAAAGGTGCCGGTGCTGATTTACCCGGAGAACCTCCACTTCTTCGTCGCCGGCGGCGCGCCGGGCTGCGCTTTCTCCTTCAACTATTACCGTATCCCTCCGTATAACAAAACGGCGCTCAAGACCAAGCGGATTACCGGAGCCACCCTCACCAAAGCCGGCGCGGTTTAAAATTAAGGAGTAAAAAATGCCTGATTGGGATGCCGTTATCATCGGCGGCGGGCCGGCCGGTCTAACCGCCGGACTGTACCTCAGCAGAGGCAACCGGCGCACCCTCCTCATCGAGAAGGGAAGCGTCGGCGGCTATATCATGAATGTGGAAAACATAGAAAATTACCCGGGATTTTCCGAGGGCGTCATGGGTTCGGTGCTCGGTATGGAGATGAAGAACCAGGCGACGAAGTACGGACTCAAAATAGAGCGAAACGAGGTCATGGCGGTACAGGCTTCTGATGGCAGTAAGTCGGTAATGTGCATGGACGGCACGAGCTATACGGCTTCGGCAATAATTATCGCCGGGGGTTCCGTGCCCAGGAAGCTGGGTATACCCGGCGAAGACAAGTTCCGGGGCAACGGTGTCATCAACTGCGCTTTCTGCGACGGCGGGGAATTCGTCGACCGCGTGCTGGCGGTATGCGGCGGCGGCGATGCCGGCATTACCGAGGCCCTCTATATGGCCAACCTGGCTTCCAGGGTTATCCTTATCGAGGCCATGCCGGAACTCACGGCTACCGCGATACTCCAGGATAGAGTCAAAAATAATCCCAAGATTGAGGTGTACTGCGGGGTAAAGGTCGAGGCGATAGTGGGCGACAGCCAGATTGAGGCCATAGAACTCGTCAATGAGGGGAACGGTCAAAAGGAGAGCCTGAAAGTGGATGGCGTCCTGGTGCATGTCGGACTCGACCCCAATACGGACTACCTCGAAGGGGTCGTACCGCTGGACGACCGGAAGCAGGTTATCGTGAATGAATCGATGGAGACTGAGATTCCCGGTATCTTTGCCGCCGGCGATATCAGGAGCGGCTCACCCGGGCAGGTAAGCACGGCAGCAGGCGATGGCGCCACCGCTGGTATGGCTGCCCAGAGGTTTCTCCAGCAATTAAAATAAACCAACGGCACTCGCTTTACGCCAATCCATCCCTGCGGAGATACAAAGTACAATGGATGAGGATGTTTATTTTCATAAAAATGTGACTTTCCACGCCTGGAAACACAGCCTCCGGTTCAGAGTTTCACAGGAGCTGTTCAGCAGCCACGACATAGACACCGGCACGAGGTTCCTCCTGCGTACTATCGTCGAGGCGGACTATGAAAGAATGCAGCGTATCCTCGACCTGGGTTGTGGCTACGGTCCCCTGGGACTGACGCTGAAGAGTTTACACCCCGACAGCCTCGTGCATATGGTCGACCGGGATGCCCTGGCCGTGGAGTACTCCCGCCAGAACGCCGAGCTAAACGGACTGGACGGCGTGGATATTTACGGCAGCCTGGGTTATGACGATGTGAAGCGAAACGACTTCGACCTTGTTATCGCCAATATTCCCGGTAAAGCCGGCGAATCGGTTATCGCTTATTTACTGCGGGAAGCCGGCTGCTATCTCGCGCCCTGCGGGCTGGCGGCTATAGTGGTGGTGGCCCCGCTCGAAGAGACCGTCTTGAAAATACTGGATGACACACCCGGAGTCGAAGTTACTCTCAGACAGAACAGGTCCGGCTATGCCATTTTTCACTACCGGTTTTACGGCGAAACCACCTCTCCGAAGCCCGAACAAAGCGCGATGGAGCGCGGTGTGTACCACCGTAAAGACGTAAAAATGCGCCCGGAGAACCTGGACTACCCCATGCAGACCGCCTGCGGCCTGCCGGAGTTCGATTCTCTCAGCTACGGCAGTGAAATGCTGGTGAAAGCCATAGCTTACGCAAAAGGTTTAAAAATTCACCGTGCCGTTGTTTTTAACCCGGGACAGGGACACACAGCGGTAGCCCTGTGGAAGTTCATCCGACCGGAAAACATAGCCCTTGTCGATAGAGACCTGCTGGCTCTCAGGTATTCTCAACTCAATCTTATCCTGAACGAGTGCCCTGCCGGGCAGGTCAGTATCTCACATCAGGTCGGCATCACATCTCAAAATAAAGGAAAGGTCGACCTGTTTATCGGTGTGTTGAGAGAAGAAGAGGGCAAGAACGCCACCTTCCTGATACTCAAACAGGCGGCCGAGCAGCTTTCCGCCAAAGGGATGATAGTGGTGTCGGCAGGCTCGACGGCCATTACCCGACTCGTCACTTACGTGGAGTCGCAGGGACTGCTTCGCATCAGGACACGGGAGAGGTGGAAGGGCAATAGCCTTCTCGTTCTGGAACGCGCCTGACTATTCAAGAGAAATACAAACCCCGAAAGCTAAAGTGCTATAATTGTGGACAAAGACCATTCTGCAAAATGTTCGCCAGAGGAGGGCATGATACATGCAAATCTTAGTGCTATCCGGGAGCAGGAACCGGGAAGGCCAGACCGCCCGGGCTATAAACGCTATATGCCAAGGTGTTTCCGATGCCGGGGGTAATTCGGAATGCCTGTTTCTTACGGAACTCAAACTGGAGCGCTGCCGCCAGTGCGACCCCGACGGCTGGGGACTCTGCCGGAAAGAAGGGCGCTGCGTTATCGAGGACGATTTTGCTTCTATAGTGGATAAAATAGAAGCCGCGGACGTGGTCGTTTTCGCCAATCCGGTTTACTTCGGCGACCTGAGCGAGAGCATGCGGGGATTCCTCGACCGGTTCCGCAGGATACACTTTCCCAAACTGATAGCGGCAGGCCGGGGACCGGGGGCGTTTCCTTCCGGAGGGGGCACGCCGGCCATCGGCTTATGCTACGCCGGGGGAAGCGGCAACGGCACGATTTCCTGCTGCGCCAGTCTGGAACGGGTGTTACAGACATGCGGATTCGATGTGGTCGATATGATTCCGGCGCGTCGCCAGAACCTCGAGGTCAAGCTGCCGATGCTCGAACTTACCGGCAAATGGCTGGCCACCAGACCGACCTCCGGCCCGCCCTTCGTTCCTCCGGAAAAAAAGTAGAGCCGCTGTTTCATTAGTTCTTTCCTGCGCTATTGAATTAAGACGGATAAATCTGCTACCATGCAGTCGGCCCGCCTTAATGATTTTCATTGTATTATACGTCGATATATATGTATCGGGAGGAAATTAAGTGATGAATAAAGCAGCCGAGGCACTGCGTAAAGAAAGAGAAAAACGCATTACCGACGCCATAGAGTTGAAAATGCCGGACAGGGTCCCGGTTATCTGCGCGATGGGCTACTTCCCCGCTAAATATACCGGCATACCCTGTTCCGCCGCCTATTACGACTTCGATGCCTGGTACGATGCGTATCAGAAGACCCTGCGTGAGTTTCAGCCGGATTTGATTTTCCCGCAGCCGTTCATGCCGGGGAAGGCACTGGAAATACTAAATCCGAGACAGATGAGATGGCCGGGATACGGGGTCGACCCATACCAGGGGCACCAGGCTGTAGAAATCGATAATTTGAAGGCGGACGAATTCGACCTGTATATGGACGACCCGTCCGACTATATGCTGCGGGTGTTCATGTCCCGCACCAGCGAGAACCTGGAAGGCCTTTCGCTGCTGCCGAAACTAGCCGACCTGGGCGGCGGCCCGATGGGCATACAAATGCTGGCGCTCGCCTTTTCCGAGCCGAAACTCGTAAAAGCTATCAGCACTCTCCAGAGGGCCGGACGGGAGATGAAAAAGTGGCGCCCCAAGATAGATAAATTTAATCAAATGATACTGGACATGGGCTTTCCGCAGTATTTTCAGGGTGCCGCGATGCCGCCTTACGATGCGCTTTCACATTCCATGCGGGGAATGAGCGGAATTATGTTCGACATGTTCCGGCAGCCCGATAAGCTTATCGAACTTTGTGAATTCGTTCTCCAGAAGACGCTGGAAAGACCGATGCCTCCACCAAACGAGAACGGGAACATCAGGATGTTCATGACCGTTACGCGGGGTTCGGATGACTTTCTCTCCAAGAAACAGTTTGATACTTTCTACTGGCCCACGTTTAAAAAGCTGGTCATGACGCTTATCGAACGGGGAGCGACGCCCTGCATCTTTTTCGAGGGCAACTGCACCTCACGGCTGGAATATCTGCTCGAGTTTCCCAAAGGGAAAATGCTGGCACGCTTTGATACGACGGACATTTTCAGGGCTAAGGAAATACTGAAAGACCATATATGTATCGAGGGGAATGTGCCGTCATCACTTTTACAGGTGGGCACGGTGCAGGAGGTCAAGGACCACTGCAAGAAACTCATTGACGTCATCGGTAAAGACGGCGGCTACATAATTTCGCCGCGGAGTTCTACCGACGAGGTGAACCCGGAAAACTTTAAGGCGATGATTGAATTCACCAAGGAGTACGGCAAATATCGTTGAAATACGGTGAAAATGTAAAATGCTCAGCATCGCCAATATATCAAAATCCTATAGCGCCCGGTATCTCTTCAGCGGCATCAGTTTCAATGTCGGCATGGGAGACCGTATCGCCGTCATCGGACAGAACGGCACGGGTAAGACCACGCTGTTCGATATTATTTCCGGCAATACCAGCCCGGATACCGGCAGTATCGCCGTGCGCCGGGGCACCACCATCGGCTATCTCAGGCAGGATATCCAGCCCACTTCCCGGCGCAAGCTGCTGGATGAAGTAATTGCGTCTTCCGCCAGTATCAATACCCTGGCGCATAAAATCCAGGTAATCCAGGAAGAACTGGCCGAGGAGAAAGACGAAGAAAATACAGCCGCGCTGCTCCGTGAGATGGGTGAACTCCAGCACGCCTTCGAGTCGACCGGCGGCTACGATGCCGAACACGAGGCACGCATCATCCTTTCCGGCCTGGGCTTTGACGAATCGGAATTCCACCGTCCCCTGTCCGAACTCAGCGGCGGCTGGCTCACGCGCGTCGAGCTGGCCAAGCTCCTCTTTCTCAATCCCGACCTGTTAATCCTCGACGAGCCGACCAACCACCTCGACCTGGAGACCACCCGCTGGTTCGAGAATTACCTGATGACCTATCACGGTACGGTTATCGTCACCTCACATGACCGCGCCTTTCTGAATAACGTGGCCAGGAAAATAATCGCTTTCGAAAAAGACGAGGTCATCTTCTACCGGGGCAACTATGACGGGTATATCCTTGCCCGCGAGAAAGACCTGGAGATTAAAAAGTCCACAGCCAAGAAGCAGGAAGCGAAGTTAAAGAAAGAAATGCGCTTTATCGAGCGGTTCCGTGCCAAGAACACCAAGGCCACCCAGGTGCAGAGTCGAATTAAAAAGCTCGAAAAGATGGAGAGGATAGTCGTGCCGAGGTCAACCAGGAAAATTAAGTTCGACTTTCCGGAGCCGTCACGCAGCGGCCACGTCGTTATTACGCTTCAAAATATCGCCAAGTCGTACGATGAAAAAGTCGTTTATCGCGATCTTAACCTGGAGCTTAACCGGGGCGATAAGGTGGCGCTGGTGGGATTGAACGGCGCGGGAAAGACCACCCTCCTTAAAATTCTGGCCGGGGCGCTGCCCTTCGAAAAGGGCGAACGTGTTTTAGGTC
This sequence comes from Dehalococcoidales bacterium, assembly GCA_023135135.1. GTDB lineage: Bacteria > Chloroflexota > Dehalococcoidia > Dehalococcoidales > RBG-16-60-22 > JAFGPF01. The sequence continues at coordinate 1,811 of JAGLTT010000031.1, read as the reverse complement.
ACAACGTCGCCACGGCTTACTTTGCCCAGTACTATATCGAGCTTCTCAACCCCCTGAACCCTATCATCAACGAGTTACAGCAGATAGCTCCGGACGAACCGGAACAGAAGCTGAGGGGCCTGCTGGGGGCGTTTTTATTCAGCGGTGAGGACGTTTTGAAAAAGGTGGGGGTACTCTCGGGGGGAGAAAAGACCCGGCTGGCCATAGCCAAGATGCTGACTAGGCCGGCCAACTTTATCCTCATGGATGAGCCTACCAACCACCTCGATATTCCGTCCCGGGAGATATTGACCGACGCCCTGGAGGCTTATACCGGCACGATTTGCTTCATCACGCACGACAGGACGCTGATTCGGGAAGTCGCCAATAAAATCATCGAAATCAAAGACGGCGAACTCCAAATATTCCCCGGTAACTATGACGATTATCTCTACCGGCAAGAGGCTCCGGTAAAAGATGTCTCCGATACCCTCCGGGCCGTCAGGAGAAGCACTCCGCCAGGCAGCACGGCGAAGAACCGCCAGCACCAGCGCAAGATAATCGAGGGAGAACTGAGAAACAGGCATTACCGGAAAATATCGCCGGTGAAAAAACGGATTGCCGAAATTGAAAAAGAGACTTCAAAAATTACCGGGCGTTTAGCCCAGATTGAGGCGCTGCTGGCCGACCCGGAGCATTATAAAAACAGCCGGAAAGTCGTTGAAACCAATCAGGAATACCGGACACTTAAAGAATCCCTGAAAGCGCTTACCGTTGAATGGGACAGGCTCACCGCCGAGGCCGAAAGGATGGCGCAGAAGTTACAGGAGGAACTCGACAATATCGAGGTCCAGGCAGAAGAGTAAAAATTCCCCCCGAGGTCTTGAGTTTAGACGCAACCCGTGGGCTTGGGCACCCCGGCCCACTTGCAGGCGGACTGCGCCGGCCCGTTTGGAAATAGCTCGTAGAGTCGGCTTAATCTGAAACCCGATACTTTGATAAGCCTTCTTATCATCGGGCAAATACCGTTTTCCAGGTAATAACTTCTCAGGTAATTAATTGCCGTCCAGTGGTCTTCCGTTAGCTCGTTAACATCTTCTAACGCAGCGTAGGCTTTAGCAACATCTTCATTCCACCTGTCGGTTTCCTGCATGAAACCATTCTCATCGACTTCGTACGTATTACCGGCCAGTTCCATTTGTGCCATGAAAATTAATCTCCCCTCGGAAAGTTTTTACACAACCATTTTACAGTTCTCGGGTGCTGGAAGCAAGAAAGCAGCCTAATCTGATGACTGGTTAGAATGATAGCGCCGATATATCCTCGCTAACGCTCTTCCCATGCAATGAAAGGCTTTTTCATGTCAACCATGGCATTAACGATTAATTCGGCCAGGCCGCCGCAGATAATGCCGGATTTTTCTGTCGCTTCATAGTAATCCAGCAAATCGCGGAACTGCAGCTTGCAGTTCAGGCACGGGGCACAGATGTATTTCTTTACCTCGGGGCCGGGCTGGTCGGCGAAGGCCTCAAGAACCTGCTTAAACTTCATCCTGCCGGCAACGTACACCTTCCAGTCGGTGAAATTGACATCGGACATCACACTTAAGCCGCCACCGCCGCCGCAGCAGTAGTTATCCACTCCGTGAGGCGTCATTTCGCGGAACTGCGGGCAGAGATAGTTCAAAATACGGCGCTGAGGCTCGACTATACCCAGGTTTCTTACGATATTGCAGGGGTCGTGGAGCGTTACCGGAAAATCATTCTTGGACGGGTCGAACTTAAGCTTACCGCTAAAAACCAGGTTCTCCAGGAAAGTCATCACGCTCTCCC
>JAGLTT010000030.1 GCA_023135135.1 Dehalococcoidales bacterium | reverse complement strand
GCAATCTCCCGGATGCCGAACGGCTTGAGCAGCTTCAGCAAGGACTCGATTTTATCCTCGTCGCCGGTAATCTCAATCGTTAATGAGTCGGAGGCCACGTCCACGATGTTGGCGCGGAAGATATCGGCTATCTCGATAATTTCACTGCGCGTGGCAGAATTTGCCTTCACTTTCACCAGCGCCAGTTCGCGCACGGTTATATTATCCCCCGTGATATCGGACACCCTGACCACGTCGATAAGCTTGTCCAGCTGCTTCCTGACCTGCTCCACCATGGCGTTCGACCCGTTGACGATGACGGTCACGCGCGACAGGTGGGCCACCTCGCTGTGCCCCACGGCGATACTTTCGATATTGAACCCGCGCCGGCGGAAAAGACTCGCCATGCGATTGAGGACGCCGGGCTTGTCATGAACAATAGCAACTAGGGTGTGCTGGTTCGTAGCCATGTCGACACCTCTTTCTTCGGTTGTTCGATAAACTCGATATTAGACGCTCCGGGCGGCACCATCGGGAAGACGTTTTCTTCCGGCTCCACCATGAAGTCGATTAAGAACGGGCCGTCATACGCCATTGCCTGGTCTATCGCCCCCGCCACCTCTTCGCGGCGGGTAACCCTCAGGCCGGGAATACCGTAAGCCTCGGCGACCTTGACAAAGTCGGGGCAGGAAATGGGCGTGGCGACATACCTTTTATCGTAGAACAGGTCCTGCCACTGCCTCACCATGCCCAGGTAACCGTTATTAATAATCGCCATTTTGACGGCAATGTTGTCCTGGACCAGCGTCGCCAGCTCCTGGATGGTCATTTGCAGGCTGCCATCGCCGTCAATACACCAGACGGTTTTATCGGGGCGGCCTACCTTGGCTCCCATCGCCGCCGGCAGCCCGAAGCCCATAGTGCCCAATCCGCCCGACGTAATGAAGTGGCCTGGCTCTATATGAAGGTAGTGCTGGGCAGCCCACATCTGGTGCTGACCCACACCGGTAACAGTAATAGCATCGCCCCGGGTAGCTTCATACAGCTGATGGATAATATATTGTGGCAGCAGCCCGGGTCTATCATACACATCCGTTAACGGGTGCTGTTTTAACCATTCATCGAGCTGTGTAATCCAGTCAATATGCTCCCTGGTCTCAATCAGCTTATTTAACGCCTGAAGCACCGTCTTAACATCTCCGACAATCGGTATATGAGCCGGTACGTTCTTGCCGATTTCCGCCGGGTCTAAATCGATATGGATGATTTTAGCATGAGGGACGAAGCCGCTTATATTGCCCGTCACACGGTCGTCGAACCTCATACCGACGGCGATCAGCAGGTCGGTACTATCCATAGCCTTATTGGCACAGCCGGTACCGTGCATACCCGCCATGCCGTAACTGAGCATATGGTTTTCCGGAAAGCCGCCGATGCCCAGAAGAGTTGTAATGACCGGTATCTGACTCGTCTCAGCAAGCTGTTTTAATTCCTCGCTGGCACCGGAGATAATGACTCCTCTGCCGGTAATTATCAGAGGTCGCTTCGCCTCATTTATCAGCCTGGCGGCATTCTTTAGCTGCGTGTGATGTCCCTTGGTGGGCACCTTGTATCCGGGCAGGTCCAGCTTTTCAGGAATTTTATATTCTGCCTGGTCTGTCTGGGTATCTTTAGGCAAATCAATAAGCACCGGTCCCGGTCGCCCGGTCCTGGCCAGATGAAAGGCCTCTTTGAATATCCCGGCCAGATCACCGGCGTCCATGGCGACGTAGCTGTGCTTGGTAATGGGCAGCGTAATACCGGTAATATCTATCTCCTGGAAGGCGTCCTTGCCGATAAACGGCCTGGCGACCTGTCCGGTCAGGGCCACTATCGGCACGGAATCGAGATAGGCATTGGCAATACCGGTCACAAGATTGGTAGCTCCCGGCCCGGAGGTGGCCATGCACACGCCCACCTTACCCGTAGCCCGGGCGTAGCCATCGGCGGCATGGGCGGCGCCCTGCTCGTGGCGCACCAGGATGTGCCGAATCTGGGGGTATTCGGGCAGGGTATCATAAAACGGCAAAAGGACGCCTCCGGGAAAGCCGAACATCACGTCGACTCCCTCAGCTATCAAACTCTCGCATATAATCTGGGCACCAGTCTTTTTCATATTATTCCCCTTATTTTCCAAACACCGCGCCGGTGCTGGCCGAGGTTACCTTCTCGATATAACGGCTGAGATAACCCGTCTTTATCCTCGGCTCGAAATCAGCCAGCTTCGCCAGGCGGTCGGCTATTTCTTTTTCAGTTAGTTCCATGTTCAGCTTACAGTTCTCGATATCAATGCTGATGATATCGCCTTCTTTCACAGCGGCAATCGGCCCGCGGGCCGCTGCTTCCGGGGAAACATGCCCGATGGACGCGCCGCGGGTAGCCCCGGAAAAACGACCGTCGGTAATCAGGGCAACTTCCTTATCCATGCCGATACCGGTAATCAGGGACGTGGGCGTCAGCATTTCCCGCATCCCCGGCCCTCCTTTAGGGCCTTCATAGCGGATGACCAGCACGTCACCGGACTTTATTTTCTTATTCATAATAGCCTTCGTGGCCTCTTCCTCGGAGTCGAACACCCGGGCCGGGCCGCGATGCGCCATCATTTCCGGGGACACCGCCGCCTTCTTGACTACGGCGCCTTCCGGCGCCAGGTTGCCGAAAAGCATGACCAATCCCCCGGTGGCCGTATGGGCGGTTTTTACGGAGCGGATAACCTCGCTATCCAGCGTCTTGACGCCGGCGATATTCTCCGCCACCGTTTTCCCGGTCACGGTCCTGGATTTCAATTTTAAAAGCCCTTTCAACTCACCCATCACCGCTGGTATGCCTCCCGCCATGTCCAGGTCCTCGATGTGATACGGGCCGGACGGTCTCAGTTTGCAGAGGTACGGAGTGCGCTTACTTATTTCGTTGACCGCAGCCAGGTCGAAGTCAGCGCCGGCTTCATTGGCGATGGCCATGAGGTGCAGGACCGAATTGCTGCTGCCTCCCAGGGCCATATCCACCGTGAAAGCGTTGTAAACGGCATCACTGTTTATAATACTCCCGGGACGGATATCATCCGCCAGAAGATTCATCACCTGCCGACCGGCTTTCTTCGCCAGCCCCCGCCGCCGCGCATCCACCGCCGGAATGGTCCCGTTGCCCGGAAGTCCCATCCCCAGCACCTCCGTCAGGCAGTTCATGGTATTAGCGGTAAACATGCCCGCGCAGCTGCCGCAACCGGGACAGGCGGCTTCTTCCAGCCTCGTCAGTTGTTCTTCAGTCATCTTGCCACCGGTGACTGCTCCTACACCTTCAAACATCGTGCTCAGGTCGATTTTCTCCCCGTCCAGATGCCCCGCCAGCATCGGGCCGCCGCTGACGAATATCGCCGGCAGGTTAAGCCTCACCGCGGCCATGAGCATACCGGGGATAATCTTGTCGCAATTCGGTATGAATACCAGGGCATCGAAGGCATGACCCTCCGCCATTATCTCCACCGAGTCGGCAATAAGCTCCCGACTGGGCAGGCTGTACTTCATGCCGGTATGGTTCATGGCGATGCCATCACAGACAGCAATCGTGTTGAATTCAAAGGGAACGCCTCCACCCTCACGCACCCCCGCTTTCACGGATTCGGCAATATCGCGCAGGTGGATATGCCCGGGCACAATCTCCGTGAAGCTGTTGACGATGCCGATAAACGGTTTGTCCATATCGTCACGCGTGCAGCCCAGGGCGTACAGCAGCGACCGGTGCGGCGCTCTTTCTATTCCCTTTTTTGCGGCATCACTTTTCACTTTATTTCTCCCCAAAAAGCTCTACTAAAAAAATAGCCGTCTCTTGAGACGGACCGGGGAAATCAACTTTTTGTTAAACGCCCGTACCTAAAGATAGCATGAGAGCCCGTTTATTGTCAAGCTGGTACGTGCGTGTAATTTTTGGTGACGTGGGGTGAATGGTTAATACCTCACCCCCTGTATCCCCCTCTCCTGGCAAGGCTTTCAGCAGGAGAGGGGGAAGAAATTAAAAGAGGGGCTGGCGCCCCTCTTAAACGCCCCGCTTTCCGGGATAGAGGAGTAACCTTAAGGGCTAAGCTGTAGATGATACTGGGCGGCCAGGGTGGGAATAGATATCATGGAAATGGGGAGAGGTGCCGGGCTAATCATTAAGCTCAATAGGCTGCCACTGCCATGCCTTTCCCTTCCGGGCGACATGACCCAGACCCGGAAACGGAAAGTGAAAGGCGAGCACCAGAGCTTTCTCAGTTGCCGCCCTTTCCAGGAGCTTGCGCCTGGTCACGCTGACCATCTCCGGAATAAGGTCGAACACGCAGTACCATTCCAGCTGCTCCATATGGATAGGATGAATAAAAGCATCAGAGATGCACAACAGTTGCTCGTTCTTTGATGAAACGGACAACGCCATGTGCCCCGGTGTATGGCCGGGCGCCGCGATAGCATGTATGCCGGAAACGATTTCAGTTTCATGGTCAACCATATCAAACTGGTCGCGAATTGGCAGGAGGTTCTTGCGGGCGTATCCCATCAGAATCTCCCTGGAGTGCTCATCCAGCTTTTGTTCTGCCTGCCCCGAAGTCCAGAAGTCCCACTCTTCCTTCCAGATAACGTAGCGGGCATTAGGAAATGCCGGTTTTCCCGCTTCATCAGTGTTCCCACCGAGATGGTCCGGATGGGCGTGGGTAATAATGACCATATCGATGTCCCCAGGCGCAATGTTCTCAGCCTTAAGGTTCTGGAGAAGCCTTCCGGTAGTCGGGGCAAGACCACCTGCCCCGGTATCCACAAGTATCCGGTGCTTACCTGTATTGACGAATAGACAGATGTATGGGCTTATCCATTCTGTCCATTGTGCCGGCAGATTATGCTGGCGCAGTGTATGCCCAAGAGCTTCACCCGGCGCATTGGAGAAGAGGAGTATATTGGGCGGCGGGAAGTCTGGCGGCGCGTAGGTGTGGGTACCGTCACAGACGGCGATACATTCATAATCCCCAACTTTAAAGCGATAACTTTCAGCGTTCACAGTCACCTCCCTCTTTTACATCATGATAAAGTATAAATATACCCGTCAGGCTCCTTAAAAATACTTTTAGTATCACCAGTGCAGGTCTGCGGTCCCCCTGGTGATGAAGTTAGCTTTTCGAGCGGCGCCAGTCAACTCGTCGCGGAAATCGGGGTGGGCGATGGAAATCAGCATTTTGGCGCGCTGCCAGACGCTCCTGCCCTTGAGGTTTACCATGCCGTACTCCGTGACGATACAGGAGACATCGGACGCGGGCACGGTGACCATATCCCCAAGTTCCAGAACGGGCACGATATTGGATATCATTTTACCGTCCTTGTCATGGCGTGTGGCGTGGAGGCAGATAAACGCCTTGCCCCCCGGCGACATATAGGCGCCCCGGGTAAACTCAAGCTGGCCGCCGGTGCCGCTTATCTGGCGGGTGCCGACCGACTCCGAGCAGACCTGCCCTCTCAAATCAACCCGCAGGCTGCTGTTGATGGCTATCTGCTTTCCGTTCCGGGCGATGACATACGGGTCGTTGGTATAATCTACCGGGAAACCGGCCAGCACCGGATTCCTATCCATGAATTTATATAGCTTCTCCGACCCGGCGGCAAAGCAGTGGACGGCCTTACCCGGATTGATGTTTTTCTTCTTTCCCGTGACCACTCCCGCCTCAATAAGTTCCATCATACTATCGTTGAACATCTCGCTGTGTATACCCAGGTCTTTCAGACTGTGCTGTATCAGCAGCTTACCGACGATGCTGGGTATAGCGCCCACGCCGAGTTGGATAGTGGCCCCGTCTTCTATCTGCTCCGCCAGCAACCCGGCGATAACCTCGTCCTCCGGAGTTACCTCCGCCGCCGGAAACTCCGGTATTTTGTACTCGTAGTTCTCAACGATGTAGTCCACCTGAGAAATATTCACGACTTCGTCATAGCCGCCGTAAACCCACGGCTGATGTTCATTGACTTCCACTACTACGGTCTTAGCCACCTCGCAGGCGGCCTTTTGCCGCGTTACCGCCGTGCCGAAATTGAAGTTACCGTTTTCATCCATCGGTGTGACTTCGATAAACGTGATGTCCACATCGTCCTTAAGCCACTCGCGGTACATCCGGGGGCCTTCGCTCAGGCCGAACGGTATGTAGGAGCAGGCGCCGTTCTTGTGATACTCCCGCTCCACTTTCCCCAGGAACCACGAATTGTGAATAAAGTGCTCCTGACCAGGGTCGAACTCAGGTATCCGGGTATGCGAGTGCTCCGCCCGGATTTTCACTTCCTTCAACTCATCAGCCCGTTCTATCAGCTTCCGGTCTATCAGCGAGGGAAAGCCGCAGATAGCCCCGTAGTCAATCCACATGCCGGACTTTACCAGCCCGGCGGCTTCTTCGGCGGAAATCAGCTTGCGCTGATATTCTTCACGATAATCCGACATGTTGTTACTCAATATCCGGTAGCGGCTTAACCACGCCCGAACTGCTTCTCTTCGATTTCCTTTATCTTGTTCAGCCTGGCTACATGCCTGCCGCCCTCGAACTCGGTAGTGAGAAAAACCTCCAGGACAGACGCCACCCGGGCTCTCCCCTGCTCCGCCGCAATGCAGCATATCTGCGCATCGTTGTGCAGGCGCGCCCGTTTCGCGGTAAAAGCGTCAGGACACTGGGCCGCCCTTATGCCTTTCACCTTGTTGGCGGCGATGCACATGCCGATTCCCGTACCGCATAACAGAACGCCCCGGTCATACTCGCCCTTAACAATACCCTCGGCTACCTGCACGGCGATATCGGGATAATCGACCGAATCCTCCGTGTAGCAACCGAAGTCATAATAATCGTAGCCTTCCTTGGTGATAACCTCAATGACGAGGTCTTTCAGCTTACAACCCCTGTGGTCACTGCCGATAGCAATACGCACGGATACAACCTCCTGCATAAAGTTTACTCTATTGGGTCGGGATTCTGAAATCTCTTTAACACATCACGGAGTTCCAGCCAGCTGACTCGTCCCTGCCGGATAAGCTGGGGCGGACTGACCGTTAAATCGACTATCGTGGATAGCTCACGTGTTTTGATGGGCCCCTGGTCCAGTATCAGAGGCACGTCCCGGATGTTCTCTCCGAGTTGCGCTTCAACCTCCTCGACCGTGTAAGCACCCGGCCTGCCGCTGACATTGGCGCTGGTCGTGGTCAGGGGACGCCCCGTCATTTCTGCCAGGCGCAGTATCACCGCGTTATCGGGAATGCGTATGCCGATGGTATCCAGTCCGGCCACCAGCATGGACGGCACCGTTTCTTTCCGGGTCAGCACCAGCGTCAGCGCGCCGGGGAGATAACGGTCAGCGAGAAAGCGGGCAGTCTCGTCAATATGGGCATACTTCTCCGCCTCCTGGATATTACTCACGGCGATATGTATCGGGTTGGAGTAAGAGCGTCCTTTCAGGTGGAAGACCTTAGCGATGGCGCGGGTGTCCAGGGCATTGGCCGCAAAGGCGTAACCGGTATCGGTCGGGCATACCACCACTTCACCCTTATTTATCAGCCGGGCGGCATGTTCCAGTATCCCTTTATCGGGACTGGCCGCATCTATCTTCTCTACATTCGCTGCCATATCATCCCTCCAAGGGGACATTGGGAAAAACATTCAGGCGTAAATCGGAGACTTCCCCCATCTTTATTCTAGCGTATCCGGCGGCGGCAATCATAGCCGCATTATCGGTGCATAGCGAAAGTTCTGGCAAAAATACTTCAATATTCTTCTTTTTACATGTCTCTTCAAACACCTGCCTCAGTCGGCTGTTGGCGGAGACACCACCGGTAACACTGACCGCCGTAACGCCGCGTTCCTCGGCAGCGCGCATCGTTTTACCAACAAGTACGTCTACGACCGCCTCCTGGAAGCTGGCGGCGATATCGGCCAGGGGCAGGGCTTCGTTGCGCGCAACCCTGTCCTTGAACATATTGATAACCGATGTCTTCAGTCCGCTGAAACTGAAATCGAGCGTTTTACTTCTTATCATCGGCCTCGGAAAGTTGAAGGCTTTACTGTCTCCCTGCTTCGATAGCTTATCGATGACCGGGCCACCGGGGAAGTCCAGACCGAGGAATTTCGCTATTTTATCGAATGCCTCACCGGCGGCAT
>JAGLTT010000003.1 GCA_023135135.1 Dehalococcoidales bacterium | reverse complement strand
TGGCGGACAATAATATCGACGATGCCTCCCTGGAAAGTGAAGTCCTATTAAAACACGTGCTCGGAATAGACCGCGTTCAGCTTTATTCAGACCTCGACCGGAATTTAACTCCCTCATATGAAGAAGCCCTGAATAAGCTCCTGGAACGCCGCATCCAAGGCGAGCCATCGGCCTATATCACCGGACACCGCGAGTTCTACGGCCTCGACTTCCGGGTCGACTGTAACGTTCTTATCCCACGACCGGAGACCGAATTACTGGTTGAGAAAGCTATCCGCCTGGCTAAGAGTCATACCATAACCAGGATTGCCGACATCGGCACCGGCTGCGGCGCTATCGCTGTCAGCCTGGCTATGAATCTCCCGGAAACGACCATTTACGCCAGTGATGTCTCTAAACCGGCGCTGGAAGTCGCCCGGTATAACTGCGAGAAACACGGCATGGCCGACAGAATCGTCCTTCTGGAGGGCGATATGCTGGAACCCTTACCTGAGCCCGTCGATTTGATAATCGCCAACCTGCCGTATGTCAGGGAAGCTGAGTTGACCGATGACGGGTCGTTGAGTTACGAACCATCGCTGGCATTAAACGGTGGAGAAGACGGACTGGACAGGATAAGAGTTCTGTGCCGGCAGGCAGGCAATAAACTCTGCGACAATGGTTTTGTCCTTCTGGAGATAGGGCAGGGGCAGGCAGAAGCCATAACCGCCCTTATACAGGAAACATACCCGTCTTCCCGGATAGAAGTCGAGTGCGATCTGGCCGGTATCGAGCGCGCCGTCAGCCTGCGTTTGACATTGAGTCGGATATAATGCTAAATTAAAGCTGATTCCTTCAAAACCAAGTTCAATAAATCTCTGGAAAGAGAGCATTTTTGCAGATGAATATAGTCGTTTGTGTCAAACAGGTCATCGACCCTGAGTCCCCTCCAAGCATTTTCAAAATAGATGCCGCCACCAACAAAGCCGAAATGCGCGGCGTGCCGCCGGTAATCGACCCTTACGGGGAGTTCGCGGTAGAGGCAGCCCTGAAAGTTAAAGAGGCTAAAGGCGGTAAAATCACAGTAATCAGCCTGGGCGTAAAACTATCGCGAGAAGTGGTGAAGAAACCGCTGGCAATGGGCGCCGATGAGCTTATCCTGCTGGATGATGAAGCCTATGTCCGCGGCGACAGCTGGTCGACGGCTACCGCTCTGGCTGCAGCCATCCAGAAAATCGGGGAATACGACCTTATCCTGTGCGGGCGCGAAGCCTCGGATACCAACGCCGGCCAGACCGGGCCCGGCATCGCCGAGATACTGGGACTGCCGTGCGTGACGATAGCGCGTAAAATCGATGTCACCGATGGTTCAGCCAGGATTGAGAGGGTAACTTCCGATGGCTACGATGTTATCGAAGTACCCATTCCTGCGGTAATTACCGTAAGCAATGAAATCGGAGAGCCGCGCTACCCGACCATTAAGGGAATCATGACCGCCAAGAAGATAGAGCCGGTTATCTGGAAACCAGCTGATATCAGTCTCGATGCTTCCAAGGTGGGCACCGCCGGCCAGCGCACCAGGCTGAAGAAGCTGTTCCAGCCGGTATATGAAGGAAAATGTGAATTCGCCGAAGGAGACAGCGCCGAAGAAGCGGCGGCAAACCTGGCGCTGAAACTTAGGGAATCCAAGATACTGTAAACCGTGTTAACAATTGTTTAACAATTCTGACTTATTATAGGGGAGATTACGGATATGGCCGAGTATAAAGGAATAGCCGTTTACTGTGAAGTTAAAGATGAAAAAATGCTGCCGATTGCCGCGGAAGGACTCGGCATAGGCAGGAAGCTGGCCGACGAACTCGGACAGGAACTGGCGGCAGTACTGGTTGGCAGCAACGCCGGCAACCTGGCACAGCAAGCCATTGCACACGGCGCCGACAGGGCCTACGTGGTTGACGACCCTCTGCTCAAAGACTGCCAGACGGACGCCTATGTAAGCGTCATGGAGAAAGTAATCGGTCAGATAACGCCCCAGGTACTTATTATGGGGCAGACCGATTCCGGGCGAGACCTGGCTCCCAGACTGGCTTTCAGGCTCGGAGTTACGGTTACCATGGACTGCGTCGACCTGGCTATCGATTCGGAGTCTAAACGCCTGCTGCAAACCAAGCCCGTCTACGGCGGCAACGCTCAGGCGGTTTTTACCAGCGAGTCCAACCCCCAGATGGTTACGATACGCACCAAAGCTATGACCGCCCTTGAACCGGACGCCTCACGAAAGGGAGACATTACCAGTATCGCCGCAGACCTGCAGGCATCGGACATCAGGACGAAGATTCTGGACAAAGTTGTGGAAGAGGTAGCCGGTATCAAAATCGAAGATGCCGAGGTGGTAGTCGCCGGAGGCAGAGGCATCGGCAGCGCCGAGGGATTTCAACAACTGGAGGAACTGGCAAAAATGCTCAAGGGAGCGGTGGGCGCCAGCCGCCCGCCCTGCGACAACGGCTGGCTGCCGGATACCCTACAGGTAGGCCTTACCGGGAAGATAATCGCCCCGGAACTCTATTTCGCCATAGCCATATCCGGCTCAAGTCAACACATGAGCGGCTGTTCCGGCTCCAAGACCATTATCGCGATTAACAAAGACGCTGAGGCCAATATATTCCGCCAGGCCCGCTTCGGCGTTGTGGGCGACTGGAAGAAGGTACTTCCGGCTTTCAATGAAAAGGTAAAAGAGCTTCTAGCTTCATAATACAGCGATTCTTCCTGCATCGACGGTTACAGCTGCCTTGAATGCTTATAAGCGTCTTGAACGCAATATAATGTTTTGCTATAATACTTGGTTGTATTATAAGCGATTTAGCAGAAATTAGTTTATGTGAGGTGGTAAAACGATGAAAAAGGCGAGAATTATCTCTCTTCTCATTCTCCTTGTAATGGCGCTAACGGCTTTCTCTCTACCGGCTGTTACGCTGGCACAGGACGAGGAACAGTCTACTACGGATAACACTACGGACAATACTACCGATACCACTCCAATACCCGAGCCGATATCCATTGATACTCCTCAGGCAGTACCTATTTCTGAAGAAGAGGAGGAAGTGCCAAAAGATAGCATTGCACTATCCACCGAGTTCCCCGAACTTGAAGACGTAGCTACGGGTAGCTTTCAGTATAACGTAAAGCTCGAGTACAGGGGACAAATAGAACGGGTTTTCGACCTGAATACCACCGTACCTGCCGGATGGAGCGCTTACATAAACCCGCAATATGATTCGATAAGGATACCGTCAATTGCGATAGACGCTTCACCATACGTCCCCGTCGCAAAAATCGTTAAAGTGAATGTCAGTCCTCCTACCTGGCCGATAGCTGAACCCGCAGAATATACCATAACACTGGAAGCGGTTTCCGAAGACGTTATCAGTAAAATTGACCTCACCGCTGTAATCACTGCCAGGTACATGCTGAGCGCCGTGCCCGCTAACGAAGTCTATAATACCAAGGCCAAGGCCGGCAGGGACAACTATTTTTCTCTGGAGGTTACGAACTTCGGAACAGACACCATGAATAACATCACGTTTTCTTCCGAAAAGCCCAGCGGATGGGAAATTACCTTCCAACCGGATAAGATAGACCTTATAGAGATATTCGACCCGAAGACCGTCGACGTTAATATTAAACCACCGCCAAAAACGGTAGCCGGTGATTACATGATTACCCTGCGCGTATCCGGGGAACAGGCTACAGCCGATAAAATATCCGTCAGGGTTACCGTGGAAACGCCCACCATCTGGGGATGGGTCGGCGTGGTTATTATACTCATCGTGATTATCGGTTTGATTGTTATCTTTATGAGGCTTGGCCGGCGATAGTATATGACTGATAAATTAGCCATAGAAACGAAAGACCTGACCAAGAACTACGGCAAGGTCACGGTGGTTGACCGCCTCAATTTCCACGTCAAGGAGAATGAGGTATTCGGCCTGCTGGGTCCTAACGGCGCCGGAAAGACAACCACCATCCTTATGCTGCTGGGTCTGACCGAACCGGCCTCGGGCATGGTACGGGTATTCGACTTTAATTCGACCAGAGAACCGCTCAAGGTTAAACGAATCGTCGGTTATCTCCCCGAAGAGGTCGGCTTCTATGACAACCTCACCGCCAGGGAAAACCTGAGATTCATTGCCGACCTGAACAACATCGCGCCTTCGGAAACAGAGCGCCGCATAGATGAAGTGCTGGAAATGGTCGGCCTGACCGAAGAGAGAGACATGGTCACCCGTAAGTTTTCCCGCGGTATGAAACAGCGTCTGGGCATCGCCGACGTGTTTATCAAACAGCCGAAACTGGTTATCCTTGACGAGCCTACCTCCGGCCTGGACCCGTCCGGCATCAATCATCTCCTCGACATTATTGCCGGCCTGCCCAAGATGGGAATAACTGTTTTACTATCCTCACACCAGCTGTACCAGGTGCAGAGAGTATGCCAGAGCGTCGGGATACTATCCAAGGGTAAGATGGTAATTGAGGGGAGCATCGACGAACTCGGCAGGGAAGCGATGGCGGGAGGCCGTTTTATGATAGAAGTCGAAACAGCCGAACCGAAAGCAGGACTGGTAGATATTATCAAGAAAATCGAGGGCGTTGAGAAGATTGAAGCTGACGGCACTATACTTAAAATCAGCACCGACTCCGATTTACGGTCGCAAATCTCCAAGGCGGTGGTGGATAACGACGCCTTACTGGTACAGATGAAGGTCCACGAGTTCTCTCTGGACGATATATATATGAAGTACTTCAAGGAGAATTAAGTTAACATAATGATAGCGATAATACGCAAGGAACTGGCCGATCACTTCAACAGTATCCGCTTTCTGGTACTGTTTCTGCTGGTACTGGTGGCTGTCGGCGGCGGTATTTACGCAGCCAAGCAGGGTATTCGCGAAGCCCTGGAAGCGAGCAGGGCTGTTACCGAGGACGGCTTCGTTTTCCTGTCATTATTTACATCGTCCTGGGGTGACATACCAATATTTACTATGGTTATCGCTATTGTTATTCCAATTACCGGCATTGTTTTAGGTTTTGATGCCATCAACAGCGAACGTACCGGCGGTACGCTCAGTCGTCTCCTGTCTCAGCCTGTTTACCGGGACAGCGTTATCAACGGAAAGTTCCTGGCGGGTATCATTACCATTACCATCATGGCAGGGACGGCTATTTTGCTGGTAGGCGGTTTCGGCCTGATATGGTTCGACCTGAGACCCTACGGATTCAACATGACCGGAATTGGAGTGCCTTTTCCAACCCCGGAGGAAATTATCAGACTCTTTCTATACTTCGTTATCACCGTTGTTTACGGGGCTTTCTGGATGGGCCTTTCAATGCTGTTCTCCGTAGTTTTCCGGAGGGCGGCTGGTTCTCTCCTGATACCTATGGTTATCTTTATTATATTTTACTTTTTCTGGGTGTTTTTAGGTTTTGGGGGGGCTATCGCCAATGCCGTCTCTCCCATCACCGGTAGCAGTGATATAGCGACCCAAATTCAACAAGCAGGGATGCAACAGACCATATTACGTCTTTCTCCCAGCTATCTCTTCCGGGAGGCATATGCCGTGCTTCTCTTACCTGTAGCGAAAGGCCTGGGTGTTATCACCGTAGCTCAGGCGAGGTTTATGGTAGCTAATCCAATCAGCCTGACCCAGAGTCTGCTGGCTATCTGGCCGCACCTCATCGGTATGGTAAGCCTGAGCGCCATCTGCTTTGCTATCAGCTATATTATCTTCATGAAGCAGGAAATCAGGGCCACATAAAAAGTGTGTGACGCTCCATATGTAATAGAACGTCACACACTTTCAATATTAAATCTGCCGGTTATCTATTCCTTTTGCGACTGTTTTTGAGCGACAATCTTCTGCGTAATTTGCGCCGGCACCTCTTCATAGTGGTCGAACTCCATGTTGTAGACCGCCCGTCCCTGCGTCATCGACTTCAAATCGATAGCATAGCGCTGGATTTCGGCAAGGGGAACCTGTGCATCGATAACATTATTTCCGCCTTCAGGGTTAATACCGAGCACGCGAGCTCGCTTGGTGTTAAGGTCGCCGATAATATCGCCGGTAAGGTCGTTGGGAACGGTTACCTTAAGATTCATTATCGGCTCCAGAAGAATCGGCTGGCCATCATCCATTCCCTTCTTAAACGCGCCGGCTCCGGCTATCTTGAAACATATTTCCGAGGAGTCGACCGGATGGAAGCTGCCGTCATAAAGGGTGGTCTTTACCCCGACTACCGGGTATCCGGCCAACGCGCCTTCCTGGTACGCTTCGTTGACTCCCTTCTCCACCGCCGGGATGTAGTTTTTCGGCACCGAACCGCCGACAATCTTATCACCGAACTCATTGTCACCGCGCTCCGGTAACGGCTCCATCGACAGCAGGACATGCCCGTACTGTCCGTGACCGCCGGATTGTTTCCTATGTTTGTATTCGGCTTTGGAGGGTACGGTTATTGTCTCCCGATACGGGACTTTAGGAGTTGCCAGTTCCACGTTTACGCCGAACTTTTTCTGCATTTTCTCCGCAGCCACAGCAAGATGAGTATCCCCCATGCCGGAGAGGATTGTCTCCCCGGTGCCCAATTCGCGGTGTACCGTTAAAGTGGGGTCTTCCTCAGCCAGGCGGGACAGAGCCGTCCCCATTTTATCAATATCAATCTTGGTCTTGGGATAGACAGCCTCCCGGAAAGTAGGCTTGGGGAAAACGATGGATGTCAGGTTAATAGGATTGTCCTGGACACACAGCGTATCGCCGGTGTCGGTCACGTTCAATTTAGCCACGGCGCCGATATCACCGGCACCGACCTCATTTACAGGTTCCTGCGTCTTTCCTCTCATCATGAACAACTGCCCGATACGTTCGGCTGCTTTCTGGTTGGCATTATAGACCTGGGAGTTACTTTTAATAACGCCGTTATAAACACGGAAGTAAGTAAGCTTGCCGACATAGGGGTCGGCGGTGGTCTTAAAGACAAGGGCAGCCAGCGGTGACGTCTCACCCGGGTCTACCGTGGAGCCGTCGCTAACGGCCACTTTCTGCTCCCTGGGAACAGGCAGATAGTCGCAAATGGCATCCATCAACCGGTTAACGGCCACATTCTGCAGCGCCGAGCCAGTTAATATAGGCACGATACTTCCGCTGATGACCGCCTGGCGTAATGTCCTGGTAAGCTCCTCCGGGCTGATTTCTTCTCCACCCAGGTATTTCTCGATGAGAGCATCATCAATCTCGGCAATCGCCTCTACCAGCTTCTCGCGGTAAGAATCGGCCTGGGCCTTCAACGCTTCCGGTATATCCGCCTCTTTGGGCTGGGTGCCGATATAAGCTTTCATATCCAGCAGGTTGACCACCCCCTCAAAGCCGGTATGGGCGCCAACAGCCAGCTGCAGCGGTAAACACTTGTTACCGAGCTTAGCCCGTATTTCTTCCACAATCTTAAAAAAGTCGGCATTTTCCCGGTCCATCTTGTTAACGAATATCAGACGGGGTAGTTGAGCTTCCTCGCAGTATTCCCAGACCAGCTCCGTACCGACCTCCACTCCCGAGGCAGCGCAGACGACGACTACGGCGCCCTCACTGACCCTCATACCCGCCTTGACTTCGCCGACGAAATCGGTATAACCGGGAGCATCGAGAATATTTAACTTGGTATCCCGCCACTCGCAGGGCAGCAGGGACAGATTAATACTGATTTTGCGTTTTATTTCATCCTGTTCATAGTCCGAGGTGGAAGACCCGTCATCAACCTTACCCAGTCGGCTGACGGCCCCGACGCTGAAAAGCATCGCCTCTGCCAGCGAAGTTTTACCGGCACCTCCATGGGATAGTAAAACAGTATTGTGAATCTTATCCAGTCCGTATTTTGGCATGAAATCACCTGCTACCTAAGAAATATACGATAATATTATACTCGCAGTCGACCGAGCACGGCAAGCAGCGTCTATCACAAGTCGGAATCGGAAACGCTTATCAAACGCTTTTGAGCTATTTACTCCACCTGTCCCTGACGGTAATCTCGGATAGCTCTTTTCTGGGGGGCGCTTTGCCTTCCTGGTCAGGTACGCCCAGCGGGAACAGGATTACCACACGGTAACCATCGGGAACACCCAGCACTTTCGCCGCCTGAACGGCATCAAAGGCGCCGATAATTACCGTTCCCAGTCCCAGGGCATGGGCAGCCAGTACCATGTTCTGTACCGCCAGGGCAGTATCGAACATAAACCAGTCGCCTTTATCGGTAAGGTACTCGGTACTGCCGTCACCGGAGCCATGCTTGGCGCCGGACTTACCTATCTCCGCGCAGACAACGATTATCACCGGCGCTGTACTAAAAGCTCCCGCGCCGGGATTGGGTATCTCTTTATCTGGCGTCTTGATTGTAAACAGGGTATCAGCCAGCCCGGCTCTTATTTCCGGGTCGCGTATCACAATGAAGCGCCAGCACTGGGTATTGGCCCAGGACGGCGCCCAGCGTCCGGCCTCCAGAATCGTCTCAATCTTCTTGTCGTCAACAGGGTCGGACCTGTATTTACGAATGCTCCTCCTGTTATTAATAGCTTCAAATAATTCCACGCATATTCTCCTTTTTTTACTTTCTACTTACCGTATTTATCTTTATAAACGACTTCGGAGAGGTCTTTTCTGGGAGAGATCTGACCTTTGTGGTCGGGGAAACCCAGTGGGGTCATGGTAACTACGTTAGAACTGGCGGGCACTTCCAGAATTTGAGCTACTTTTTTAGCATCAAAGCCACCGACAATTACCGTGCCCAGTCCCAGCGAGTGCGCCGCCAGCACCAGGTTCTCCATAGCCAGGGCTACATCGAACATAAACCAGTAATCGCCCTTATCGGTAACCGGCGTACCGTCGGGACGGAATCCCGCTTTACCCTGTTCGGCGCAGAGTACAATCAACACCGGCGCCTGCTTCAGGGCCGAGGCAGCGGCGTTTTCCACCCACTCATTATCGACCTTCACCTTCATCAGGGTATCGGCTACTTTACCCTTGATTTCAGGATCGTGTACCACGATGAAACGCCAGCACTGCGCGTTTCCCCAGGAAGGAGCCCAGTGTGCAGCTTCGAGGACAGTATTGACGGCTTCATCATCCACCGGGTCGGCTTTATAATGTCGAATGCTTCTCCTGTTTTTAATAGCCTCAAGTATATCCATTATCATCCTCCATATCCGTCGCAGAGTTATTTTTCCCAGGCGTTCTTACCTATCAGGGCAACAAAGCGGCAGCCGCCCAGATTTTCAACCAGATTCCTGCCCTGCCGTCTGGTTACCTTGCACAGTTCCTGCGTATAACGAGAACCTACCGGGATTACCATGCGACTGCCAACAGACATCTGGGACAGGAGGTCATCAGGTATAGCGGGAGCCCCGGCGGTAACCATAATGGCATCATAGGGCGCTCTCTGTTTCCAGCCCAGGGTCTCCCCGGCGGGATGTATCTCAATATTAGTATAGCCCAGCTTATCCAGTACCATACGGGCGGACTCGGCTAAAGGGGGCACGCGTTCCACCGACACCACGCTCCCTGCCAGCTCGGCAAGAATCGCCGTTTGGTATCCGCTGCCGGTCCCAAGCTCCAGCACTTTCTCACTTCCGTTTAGTTCCAGCGCTTCCGTCATGAGAGCGATAATATACGGCTGAGAAATCGTCTGCTCCCAGCCAATCGGTAGCGGCCTGTCTTCATAGGCCTGATGACGATATTCCCGGGGAACAAACTCTTCACGGGGTATACGAGACATCACGTCTAATACCCGCTTATCTTTAATCTCAGAACTGAGATATTTAATCAATTTGGCTCTTACTGCATTAAAGTCTATCATGGCCGCCAGCGAAGAACTGTTATAGAACAATTGACAACACAATAAGGACGACGATAATTATCCCCGCCAGGATACCGATTCTTTTCAGTTCTCCGGTGACATAAGGATACCGTGGTGTCGCGACTGCCTCCGGCGTCGTGACTGACTTCGGCGTCGTGTCTGCCTTAGGTGCAGTTTGAGCCTCGACAGATTCCACCGGTTTCGGTGCCACAGCCGTCGCCTGTTGATGCAAGGGGGTACTTGCCTGCCGCATCATGGCTTTACTTTTTTTGCTGTGATGAGGATGCTTCCCCTTGCCATGTCGTGATTTACCTGGCATCCGTTACCTCCTGAAGATTAAGATTAATCGTTAGCCCTGGGATGAGATTTATCATAGGCTCGGCGGACATGCTCGGTAGTCAGGTGAGTATAGACTTGCGTGGTAGATATATTGGCATGTCCCAGTAATTCCTGTACCGATCTCAGGTCGGCCCCGCCGCTCAGCATATGAGTAGCGAAACTGTGTCTCAGGGTATGGGGACTTATCTTATCGCCCAATCCGGCCGATTTTGCGTACTCCTTGAGTTTTTGCCAGAACCCCTGCCGGGTGAGTCTCTCACCACGGGCGTTAAGAAACAGGGCGTTGTCCTTCTTGCCGTGGGCCAACTTGGGGCGGTCCTCGTCACTGTATTGCTTTACTGTCATGGCGATTTGTTCGTAAAGCGGGATAATGCGTTCCTTGCGACCCTTGCCGAAACATCGCACGAAGTAATCACCCGCAGTATTGACGTCGCCCAGGTTCAGGGCTACCAGTTCGCTTATCCTCATACCGCTGGCGTATAAAAGCTCCAGCATAGCCCTGTCTCTCTTGGCTTCGGAGGAAGACAGCTTGGCCGGTTGTTCCAGCAGCAGACGTACCTGGTTGATAGGTATGGGCTTGGGTAATGCCTTACCAACGCTGGGCGAGCTCATATTTTCAGTAGGGTTGGCTTTAATAGCACCCTCCGATACCAGAAAGCCGAAGAAAGACCTCGCCGCCGCCACCTTACGCGCCACCGTGGTGGCGACATAGCCCCTCTCTTTAAGGTCGAGTAGATGGCTTAACATGTTTTGCCGGCTGAAATCAGCCCATGAAGCCATGCCCTGCTTTTTGGCGAAATCGGCCAGCCCTGTCAGGTCATTACGATAGGCAGCTATGGTATGCCCGGAATAACCTTTTTCTACCGCCAGATAATTCAGAAAGCTTTCAATTGGCTCTATCATCATGTCTCCTCACGGTTTGATAATTCTGCCGTTTATATAACTCAGGGTTACGATTGTATTTTAACATAATATATTACCATATAAAAGAGCCATAGTGCTCAACTAACAATACCGAGAGGGTACTGTATATCCCTCAAATTAACTATGACCAAAGAGCTATTGTAAACGGGACGAAAGATATATAAGATTTTTATATAGCGGATACGTATATATAGATACATATTGTACATAGATAGATTGGGAAATCCCTGATTATGGCAAAATCTGTTGAAGAAGCCAAAAATAGCTTGCGTAAGAAAACGCCTGAGCCGGAAGCCTTGCAGCTCATTCCCGAGGCCATGGCACGTAAGTATACCGCTATACCGCTGGCCATAGACGGTAATGTCCTGCATGTGGCCATGGCGAACCCGTCTGATATTTTCGGCCTCGAAGCCCTGGCCAGCTGGAGCCAGATGCGCATAGAGCCCGAGGCCGCTACCCAGGAAGAAGTCCTTGAGGCTATCGACTTCAACTATAAGGCCTATGATGAGATAGAGAAACAAATTTCCAGTATATCGTTATCGGACGGCGATAAAGTAGATACGCGGCTAATAATCGACACGGCTACGGATGCTCCTGTTGCTCAGGCCTTGAGGCTAATCATTGATGAAGCCGTGAAAGCCAGAGCTTCTGACGTTCACCTTCAACCCGGAGAAGATAAAATACGGGTGCGCTTCCGTATAGACGGTACGCTTCACAACATGTTCTCGCTCCCGTTAAAGACATTGACGCCGATAATTTCCAGAATCAAGATTCTGGCCAATATGAACATAGCGGACCACCATCGCCCGCAGGACGGTCAGTTTTCCATAAAAGCGAAAGGGCGTCTGATAGATATCCGGGTAGGTATTATCTCCACCGTTTGCGGCGAGATGGCAGTATTACGGCTTCTGGACAAGTCACTGGCCACAATGGCCCTGTCCGACCTTGGATTCCTCCCTAAAAGTCTGGAAAAATACGAAGACATGCTTAAGGTACCTTACGGGATAATACTGGTAAGCGGTCCTACCGGAGCGGGTAAAACCACCACGCTATATGCATCTGTAAATTCTCTTGACCAGACAGAACGCAATATTTTGACCGTAGAAGATCCGGTTGAGTACCGGTTCTCCAATATCAACCAGATTCAGGTCAATCCCCGTGCCGGTATTACCTTTGCCAGCGGTCTCAGGTCCATGCTGAGACTCGACCCCGATGTGATATTAATCGGAGAGATACGTGACGCCGAAACGGCCAATATCGCTATTCAATCGGCCCTCACCGGGCACCTGGTGCTTTCTTCAATCCACGCTAACGACGCCGTAGGTGTGGTGTTACGCCTTATCGACCTGGGCGTGGAGCCATTCCTGGTTTCCTCTGCCCTCATCGGCGTAATTGCCCAGCGTATGGTACGCCGCATCTGTCCCATCTGCGCCCGTCCTGTTGAAGGCTCTCCTGAGGAGCAAATTGTCTACAGCCAGGAAATGGGCGAAGAACGAAATGAATTTATCCAGGGCGCCGGGTGTAAATCATGCGCCAACAGCGGCTACAGGGGACGGGCAGGCATATTCGAGATATTCTGTACCAGTGACGAAATTAAAACGTTACTGGTTAAGGGTGCGACCGCCAATGAATTACGCACCCAAGCACTTAAAGAGGGGATGCTTACCCTAATTCAGGACGGGATGTTCAAGGTGAAGGAAAATATAACCACCCCCGCTGAAGTGCTGCGTAATGCTTACTCCGTGGGTTAATAGAATAATTTTGTACGTAATAACGTTGCTTGAGGAGATAAATATCGGAGCGGATACTTAATGCTTTATCAATATGTAGCCTGCGGTGAATCAGGCGATATCGTTAAGGGTAAAATATCGGCAACCAGCGAAGACGCGATTACCCAAATGCTCGGTTATGCCGGTTACCGCTTGATTAACCTCAGGCCATACGTCCCATTCCTGAGCCTGGGGAAGCTGACCGCGCAGCTGTTTCCGGTCAAAGAGAACGATATTATCATGCTTTACCGGCAGCTGGCACTGCTTCTTGAATCCGGCATTAACATAGTCACTTCTCTAGAGTTATTGCAGGAACAGATAACAAATCACACGCTGAAAAAAGTGGTTCACGATGTCATCAACGATATACGCAACGGCGACCAGCTTTCAACGGCCATGAGCCGGCACCCGAATATATTCTCCACGATGAGCTGCCGTACGCTCAGCATAGGAGAGCAGACCGGTGGCCTCGAGACGATGCTAAAACAGGTAGCCGACTATATGGAGAAGGAAATCGCTACCCGCAAAGGAATCAAGGGCGCCCTCATGTACCCGATGATAGCCGCCGTGGTGACCGTAGTGGTGGTCGGCATATTAATGCTCTTCGTTCTGCCGGCTTTCGCCGACCTGTACGGATCACTCGGTGCCGAGTTGCCCGCTCTGACCAGAATTATGATAGCTATATCCGGATTGCTCCGCGCTTATGTTCTCCATATCTTCCTGATAATATTTATCGTCATAGGACTGGGGCTTATTTATTTCAGAACGTCAGACGGCAAATACAAATTCGATACCTTGATACTGCGTATACCGCTGTTGGGAAGGGTAAAGCACCTTAACGAGATAGCCCGCTTCTGCCGGAGCATCTCGCTGCTGTATACGGCCGGCCTACCTCTGACCGAAATTATGCCTTTAGTTATCCAGGGTTGCAACAACAGGGTGATGGCCCAGGCACTTTACAACGTCCAGATAGATATGCTCAAGGGCGAAGGTTTATCCAAGCCAATGGCCAAAAACCCTCTCTTCCTGCCGATGATGGTTCAGATGGTCAAGGTCGGTGAGGAAACGGGTACCCTTGATGCTTCCTTACTGGCTGTAGCCCAGAACTATGAAACCGAAGCCCAGGACAAGACTAAATCCCTGATCGCTATGATTCAACCGATAATGACGGTTATCATAGCCGGTATCGTTGGACTGATTGCCATATCGATGGTTTCAGCCATGTATTCAATGTACGGGCAGGACATTCTAACCTCAGGATAATAATCGGACGTTTTTATGAAGGGTTTGAAATTAAGTAAAACAAGCTGGTTGATTCTCTCGGCGGGCATCTTTGTCGTCATCCTGGCCGGTCTGGGTGTTACTCGTTCTCAGCAGCTCCAGGAACAATCCATACTGGAAGAGGAACTGGGCCTATCTACAATGCGAGTGGATACCATACAGGTATCGCACCTGCGCCCGCAACTGGAAGAGCTCCAGCAAAAATTAGATGAAAGTGAAAGCCAGCTTAATGAGGTGAGAGACAGGCTCCGCCAGACGGTGGTAAGTGTTGATGTTACCGAGAAATACTTCGCAATCGCTGAGTACTGCGACGTAGTTATCGAGAATATCAGCAACACGACGATATCATCCGGAACAATCGGAGGCGTCAGTTGTTTTGAGACATCTATTAGTGCCACCGTAACCGGTGAGGTAGAGGATATTGTCAATTTTCTTATCGGCCTGAACGAAGGCTATACCACCGGCTATGTTCAATCAACCCAAATAACGATTCCCGATGAAAGCGATGAAAGCATTGATAGCGAGGCATCCGCCAGCTTCCAACTGGTTGTCTACTCATACGAAGGTATTTAATTATGGCCAGTAACACAACTACACTTTATATTAACGACACCAGCATCAAATTAATGGTCACGCGCGGCAAGCGCATAACCAAGCTGGCTGACGTACCTCTGGACACCAGCCTCAGCAATGTCACCACCGAGGAAAAGGAAGCGGAACTCGTCGCCAGGATTAAAAACCTCTTCAAGAGTAACAAGATAAACGACAGGAAGGTAATCCTCGGTTTGAGCGGACTTCACTGTTTGACCCGGCCGATTTCCCTGCCCGAATTACCCAGGGCTATGCTGGATGAGGCGATAACAAGGGAGGCCCAGAGGGTCCTGCCGGTACCTCTGGAACAGCTATACATCTCATGGCAGACCGCCTCCGCATCCGAGGGAAAGATACAGGCTTTTATGGTGGCCATACCCCGGCAGATTGCCGATACCCTGATAAGGATACTCAACAAGGCGGGATTTAAGCCGTATCTTATGGACATCAAGCCTCTAGCTCTGGCGAGGTTGGCCAGGGAAGAAAATGCCATGATTGTTGATGTCCAGTCAAAAGAGTTTGACATTATTATCATGGTCAACAAGATTCCCCAACCCATCCGCACCGTATCCTTCCCCGAGGAATCATTATCCCTTGCAGATAAGATAATGATAATCAAGGACGAGCTTAAGCGGACAATCGAGTTTTATAATTCCAATAATCCGGAAAACCTTATTCAACCGAATGCGCCCCTGCTTGTTTCCGGAGAGCTGGCTGATGAACCGGAGCTATACGAATCCCTGGCCCAGGGACTTGGATATCAGGTTTCTCCGCTTACATCGCCGTTAAAATGCCTGAAACAGCTCGACCCGTCACATCACCTGGTGAATGTCGGGCTTGCCCTCAAAGAGATGGCCCGAGAGGCCGGCCCTCTATTACCCAATTTCAATACCTTGCCGTCGCCCTACCTACCCAAGCCGATTTCCCTGAATCGAATCATGGCAATACCCGCGGCCATAGTCGCAGTCAGTTTAATTGCTTTACTGGGAACAACAATTCAGGATGCCGCCGCCAGTATTGAATCGGCGAATTTTCAACTGAGTTCCAATAACTTCCTCATCCAGAAAAAGCAGGACCAGAAAAAAGAACTCACCCAGGAAATTGCGGCGGCAGAGCAACAACTGGCCAGTTACGAGGCTACCAAAGTGAACTTTATAGCCGCACTGAATACCATCAATACAAATGGTGACAATATTAATGATGATATAGAAGCAGTCGTGGATAACCAGATAGATGAATTTGAAATAAACAGCATAAGTCATTCCGGTGACCAGCTGAGTGTTGATGGTTGGGCGGAGAGTGAGGAAGAGGTCATGGAATTCGTAAGAAAACTGGATGCTACCGGAAGGTTTTCCGAAATTACCATATCCAGTCTTTCCAGAGGAACAGAGAGTGAAGAGAGTGAAGAGAGTGAAGAAGAAGAGGGTGAAGATGGCGGCGAGGAATATGCCGACGATATTATGCTGTATTCTCTGAGTATTCAGTTGGGAGAAACAACATGGTAGACATTGTCAAGCTGCTTCAATTAGCCAAGTCTAAGAGCGCCTCCGACCTGCATATAGTCGTGTCCAGGCCCCCATTATTCCGTATCCATGGCAAGCTCATACCTGCGGAAGCCCAGC
>JAGLTT010000029.1 GCA_023135135.1 Dehalococcoidales bacterium | reverse complement strand
CAGCTCAATCAGGGTGAAACCTTTCTCTCCGTAGCGGAACTTCCTGAAAAACTTCTTCATTTTGGATACCTCCTCAATAATCTTTGTTTTTGAGATTTTCGCCTTCATTTAAAGCTTAACACGGTGAGTATAAAGTTCAATAAGGTATTAGTCCCAAATGCGCATGGGAATAAAGTCCTACTTTTGTAAAGACCGTTATAAGCGCTAAAAACATAACAGGTAAATACAGCTTATACATTTGTAACGATTATTACGATAATACTTACCCTCATTTTCAATAGTGGTAAACACCCACTTTAATGCAGGGCTTGCCCGCAATGCCTTAAACAGGGAAATACTGTTGACTCTACCGGAGAAACCCGTCAAAATGTAACGATATGACAATCCTGCTGACCGCCGTCTTTACATTGCTCGGTATCGCTGTAGGCAGCTTTCTTAATGTCTGTATTGACCGCCTGCCGCTGCGTAAGTCGCTGGTCTATCCTCCTTCTCACTGCGACTCCTGCCAGCAACGGCTTTCAGTGAAGGACCTGATTCCGTTATTCAGCTATTTATGGCTGCGCGGCTGCTGCCGTTATTGCCGGGCACGGATTCCCCTCCGGGTACCGCTGGTAGAAGTGCTCAGC
Organism: Dehalococcoidales bacterium; assembly: GCA_023135135.1. Lineage (GTDB taxonomy): Bacteria > Chloroflexota > Dehalococcoidia > Dehalococcoidales > RBG-16-60-22 > JAFGPF01. The sequence continues at coordinate 7,599 of JAGLTT010000029.1, read as the reverse complement.
GGCGCCCTCTTTTTCCTGGCTTTCTGGCGTTTCGGTCTGAGCGTCCAGTTTGCTCTTACCGCTTTCTGGTGCTGCGTGTTCCTGATGATAATATTCATCGACTGGGAACACCAGTTAATATTAAATAAGGTAACTTACCCGGCCGCCATAGTGGCTCTCGTCATCCTCGCTATTGATACGCTTTTACCGGAGCCGGGTATCCTGGGTAATCTGGGGTTTTTACCGCAACCCAGCATCCTGAGCGGGATTATCGGCGGCGCTATCGGTTTCGTCTTTTTCCTGATAGTATTTCTTATTAATCCGCGTGGTATGGGTATGGGCGACGTCAAGCTGGCCGGCCTGATAGGCCTTGTTACCGGCTTACCCCTGATAATCGTTGGCTTGCTGACGGGGATATTACTCGGCGGACTGGTGGCGGTGGTGCTTCTATTACTGAGGCGAAAAGGAAGGAAAGACGTTATTCCCTACGGCACTTTCCTGGCCATCGGTCCCATATTAGCGCTGCTATGGGGAAATGAAATTTTTGATTGGTACCTGGGCTTCTTCTAACTTCTATTCGCAACAGCGTCATTTTAGTCACGATATACGGCTAAGATATTGACAGTACTCCTGTTCGGCAGTACAATAGTCCTGTATGAATATAGGACTAAACGGTAAACAAGCTCTGGGTAGCGAAACCGGGCAACGCGTAAGCGTGGGGCAGCGCCGTTCCAACATCGAGATAATCGCCGATATGCTGAGAGTCGGCGAAAACGGCGCCGGCAAGACGGAGATAATGTACACCGCCAACATGAGCTACAGCCAGATACAAAAATACCTTGATTACCTTGTAGGTCAGGGTTTTATTAACAAGGTAGAAATGGACAATACCATGATTGCCTACCAGGTAACGGATAACGGCCTTAAACTGCTTAAAGCAATCGATACGCTAATGGAGATGCTGGAATCTTCCAACAGCCAAAGTTGATATCATCCCAGGTCGATTCACTCTTTTAAATAGCCCGAGGACACATGGAGTCTTCGGGTTATATTTTATCCCCCTCTTACTGAAAAAGTCACTTACCTCACTGTTTTAATGAAACCTTAAGCAAAAGTTTATGATAATTTTATTTCTTTTATAAGTAAATTTATGACCCGGTGATACACTAACAATGATAATAATAATACACAGACCTGTTTAATACTGTTAATGAGGTTGTAAGAAATCGATGAAGAGAACACTATTGTTAGATGAAGACGATTTAATCATGGTAGTCAAAGAAGACATCGTCAAGCAGATAGACGAAAACCGTGGCGAGCTTAATCGTACCGAATTCGTCAACTACCTCATTCAGTGCCAGTTAAAAAACGAAGATAATAATGATAAAGAGTACATATCCAAAGAAGAGTTTCAGGCATTCTCTCACCAGATGATAGGTCTCCTCCACAATTTCCTCCAGTTCTTCGTCAGTTACGGCATGGCCATGGGCCACGGACAGGCGGACACGGATATCCAGTCGCTAAGCCAGCAACTGGAATCGTTCGAAAACACCGACGAAGAACCCAGCGAACTCTAGTCCGGTCTTTATAACCAGCTATCACCGGAACCACACCTCACAAATTGAATCCCCGTATGTAATAGAACTATGTTCTAGAACATAATCACTTCCCAAGCTAAGCGTTATACCTTAGGCTTGTCCTGTAGCTACAAGTGCGTTCAGGATAACGTTTTTGCTTGAGAGGTGGTATATGCCGAAAGCGATAGAGCTCATACGCCAGGGCAGGTATGAAGAGCTATGGCAGATGTGCTGCGGTTTTCTCAGTCTAAATACCAGTGAGTTCATGGATATCCAGGAACGTCTCCTGCTACAACAATTGGAGCTACTCAATAAATCCTCCCTCGGTGGAAAAATCATGGGCGGTGCCAAACCAAAAACAGTCGAAGAATTCAGAGAGGCCGTGCCATTAACCACCTACAAAGACTATTGCCCCGAGCTCCTTGATAAAAACGAAGATATTTTACCGGCCAGAGCAGAAGAATGGGTTCGGACATCAGGCCGGTCAGGGGAATATCCATGCCGTTGGGTGCCTATTACCGCAGAGAATGCACAAGAGATGAGCGTCGTAATGTACGGCATTGCAATGCTCTCTGGCTGCAAAGCATGGGGTGAGTTTGATCACATTCCGCAACAGCCCAATGTTTTTTATACGGTAGCTCCTCGACCCTACATGTCAGGTGCGATAGCCAATATTATGGAATATCAGACACCCATAAACCACCTGCCGACCCTAGAAGTGGCCGAAGGTTTATCTTTCGAAGACAGAATAAAACTCGGTTTCAAGCAAGCCCTTTCTCAAGGGATTGACTACTTCTTTGGAATGTCCATGGTCCTAGTGCAGGTTGGTGACAAGTTCGGCGAATCCGCCGATAAGATAAACATCCTCCCAATGCTCTCACAGCCCAGAGCTCTTTTCCGTATAGCCAAGGGGCTTATAAAGAGTAAGTTAGCAGGGAGGCCGATGATACCCAGAGACATATGGCCAGTAAAAGGAATAATATGCAGTGGCCTCGATAGCTGGGTGTACCGAGATAGAATCAAGGAGCTCTGGGGCCGGTATCCCCTGGATGTATATGCGACAACCGAAGGAGGCATCATAGCTACCCAGCTATGGGATTATGACAGCATGACCTTCATTCCCAATCTTAATTTCTTTGAATTTATTCCCGAGGAAGAGCACATAAAGCTACAAATGGACCGCAGTTACCAGCCGCGGACACTTTTACTTGACGAGGTTGAAGTCGGTAAAACCTACGAGATTATCATCACCAACTTTCACGGGGGTTCCCTGGTCAGGTACCGCATCGGCGATTTAATCAAGATAACCTCGCTACGTAATGAAAAACTGGGCATTGATATACCACAAATGGTCTTTGAGAGACGTGCAGATGGCATAATCAATTTCGTGGTTGTCCAGCTTACGGAAAAACTGATATGGCAGGCCATAGAGCATGCCGGAATTGCTTATGAAGAATGGACATCCTACAAAAAACCGGGCGAATCTGTGCTAACAGTGCTGATTGAGCCAAAAAACTCTTTTAACGGTAACACCACGGGCCTGGCGTCGGGTATACGCGAATATATTTTAAGGTCAGATGACAGTAACCATAGAATGTCTGGCACTCTTGAAGACTTAACGGATATGTTTGATTTCCGCGTCGAGGTCGAGTTACTGCCCCAAGGTTCCTTCGCCAGTTACTTAGCTCAGAAGCAGGTAGAAGGCGCTGACCTGGCTCATCTTAAGCCTCCCCACTTGAATCCTTCAGAAAAGGTGCTCTCGCTGCTACGCAGCGAGGCAGAAGAAATCGAAGTAGTCAAGACCAAAACTCCAACAAAAGCCAGGGAGATAACCGCCTGAATGACATAGTACTTTAGTTTCCCTTACCTTGGTTTGGTACTTTAGTTACCTCTTGACAGTCGCTACGTTTGGTCTGATAATGCCTTTATATGAACGTTTATGCGTTATTTCCTTTAATTGCCACGATAGCCTATATACCGCTACTGCTGACCATAGCCGGCAGCCGTCCCTGGCAAAAAAGGAGTACCCTTTTTATTTTATTTATCATACCTGCCATGATATGGAGCCTCACCGACTACTTTTTCCGTATCAACTATTCGCCACAACATAACCTACTTTTACTACAAATCATTATGATTGCGCTCCCTTTGATGGCGGTACAATTACATGTCTTTACGTCTACTTTCTTCGGTCCGGGGCAGGGGCGCTGGTTAGCTTTTGCTTATGCTTCAGTAGCTATTATCATCGGTCTAATCTTATCAGGGAACGTTATTAATAATATTGAAGTTGTTGATGATAAGATATATCCCCACTATGGTCCTGGTCTAGTCTATATAGCTTTTACCCTAATAACACTAGCCGCCAGAAACCTGTACGTTGTCTGGAGAAGACTTAAAATATTGAGCAATCCCGTGCTGTATAACCAGACCATTTCCATGATGCTAGGAATTATAGTTCTGGCTATTTTTGTAACTACGGCTATATTACCCTGGGGGAGGGAGTTCCCCATCCCACATCTAGGTAATATCATCGTTGCTTCTATCCTCAGTTATGCCGTTATCAGGCACAGACTGGTGGACATCAGACTCGTCTTGCGGCAGGGTACAGCCTGGCTGGGCCTGGGGGTTATAGGTATCGTCAGTTTCTGGCTATTAATCGTGGTAATGCATACCGTTTTTGATTTTGAACTGAGCCTGTTAGCTTCATTTATGGCTACTCTAGTTGGTCTTATCGTCTCTATTTTCATTTACAAAGTGCGCGGATATTTCTTTGAATTCATGAACCGGGCATTCCGGGGTTCAAGCTATGATTACCACAAGAAGCTTAATGATTTCACCAACAAAATACACAATGTCTTCAGCTTGAAAGAACAGGGCGGTGAATTACTGGCATTACTTAATAAAGCTATCAATATCAAGCAAGCATGCCTGCTTTTCCCTGAAGCCGGCAGCGAGGATTTCATTACCCAGTTTGTCGAGCCCGAAGACGAAGATAGCCCTTTAGCCAATATCAGACTGCGGGCGGGTAGCCCCATTATTACGTATCTGGAAAGAGAACAAAAAGCATTGCCCAAAGAAAACCTGACCATACTTCCCGCTTTCTTAAGTCTATGGCCAAAGGAGAAAGAGGAGATAGACTCAAAAGAAATAGAAATATTCATGCCATTGATAAGTCGCGACCGGCTGATAGCTATTCTGGTACTGGGGAAAAAGCAGTCCGGCCGGTATTCTCTCGAGGACTTTAATATCATAGAGGAAGTTACCAGCCGGGTAGCGGTGAGTCTGGAGAAAGAATACCTCCGTGAGCAGCTCAGAGAACGCGAGGAAGAGCTATCGGTAATCAACAAATCCAGTGCCATCTTTTCCTCAAGCCTGGATATTCAGGAAATATTCGGCAGTTTTATTGAAGAATTGAAGAATGTAATCGACGTTCACTGGGCATCGATTGTTCTTATCGAAGACTCAGACCTTTGCTGCGTGGCATTATCCTCCACCGAGGGCTCAACCTATCAGATAGGTGAAAGAATACCGATGGAGGGAAGCGGCACGGGATGGGTGGTCACCCAGAAAAAGACATTCGTCGAGCCGGACCTGTCACAGGAAAGATATTTCCAGACCGGAGAGAATTTTTATAAACAAGGATTACGTTCCATGGTTTACCTGCCACTGATAGCCAAGGGCAAGGCCATCGGCAGTTTCATCGCGGCCAGTCAACAACCGAATGCCTACAGTCAGCGGCATTTAAAACTCCTGGAGCAGCTTGCTTCGCAAATTTCAATGCCGCTGGAGAACGCCAAACTCTATGCAAAAGCCGAAGAGAAAGCCCGTGTTGACGAACTTACCGGACTGTTAAATCGCCGTTCTCTGGACGAGATGATTGACACTGAAATCAGCCGTCACTCCCGCTACGGCGGCGCCTTCTCACTGGCCATCGTTGACCTGGATTCCTTTAAGGCGTATAATGACACCTACGGGCACCTCTCCGGCGATAAACTCCTGAGGCAAATCGGTAATATCATTAAAAGTGCCATCAGGAACGCTGACCACGCTTTTCGCTACGGCGGTGATGAATTTGCTATCCTTCTGCCGCAGACCACTGTTGATGCCGCCCTTCAGGTAACCGAGCGAGTCCGCAAGAAAATCGCTGAAGAAGTAGAAGCCGGCAAAATCCCTGTAACCGCCAGTATCGGCCTGGCGAGCTGGCCGGATGATGGTATAAGCCACACCGATATTATCGCCGCCGCTGACGTTATTCTTTATCGCGCCAAACGGGACGGCGGCAATCAGAGTTACTGCGCTTCAGGCGCACTGACGCCACTACAACTGACCGAGCCGATTCTGGATACGGATAATCACATAGATAGCAAGATTTTAAGTGTTGTCCATGCTTTATCGGAAACTATAGACTCCAAGAGCTATTTTACTCACAACCACTCGAAGAGGGTAACCGATTATGCTCTGGCTATAGCTAAAGCCCTCAAGCTGGATACCGCCGAAATGACCAAGCTGGAGGCCTGCGCTTTGCTGCATGATATTGGTAAAATTTCTATCAATGATGATATATTAAACAAGCCGGGCAAACTAACCGAAGAAGAGTGGGAGATAGTTAAAACCCACCCGCAGCTGGGGGCTACAATTTCCAGTCGGATACCGCAATTAACTCCCTGCGTGGAAGGTATTTTACACCACCATGAATGGTATGACGGGAGCGGTTATCCCGATGGTTTGAAGGGCGATGATATACCCATGGAAGCACGCATTCTCAGCATTGCCGATGCCATTGCCACCATGACTTCCGAAAGGCCATATTCTGAAACCTTGACCCATGAAAAGGCCGTAGAGGAACTCAAGCGATGCGCCGGCACGCAGTTTGACCCCTATCTTGTGGAGCAGTTCGTTTTAAGCTACGAAAGTAATATCAATAACGCTAGAAAAAAGGCGAGGAGGTAGAACGGTTCAGGCCAATCTATTCGAGCCCGAATCGAAATATGAGCCATGAATAATTACAAGAACAATAAGATACAGGTATTTATAATCAGTCAGCAATCATTGTTTCTGCAGGCGATAGAGCAGACCCTCTCCGATACCGAGGATATAATAATTGTCGGTACTACCAGCATAAATGAGGAAGTACTTAAAGCAATTGATAACCTCCCGCCGGATGTAGCTTTACTGGACCTTGACGGACCGTCGGAGAACGGCCTGGAACTGGGCCGCAAGATAAAACAACGTTCGCCTAATATCGGCGTTATAATGCTCACTTCCAACCCGGAAGATACTCAGCTTTTCCAGGCGCTTAAGGCTCAGGCGGTAGCTTATCTGAGTAAGGAAGTTACCGCGGACCAGTTGATTGAGATCGTCAGGCGTGTCTCCAAAGGCGAACATCCCATCAACGAATGTCTTACCACCCGGCCGAAGGTAGCCGAGCACGTGTTACAGCAATTTCAAGAACTCACCTCCCGGAGCGAGTCCGAAGCCTTCATATCACCCCTCACCCCCAGGGAGATAGAAATACTGCAATACATAGCCCAGGGCTACCTCAACAAGCAGATTGCCGCCGAGCTCGGCATCAGCGAGCAGACCATCAAGAACCACGTTACCTCAATCCTGCGGAAACTGAACGCCAATGCCCGCACCGAGGCCGTGGTGGTGGCGATAAAGCAGGGCTTAATCAAGATTACCTGAACTTATCCTCACAATATAGCCAGTATCTATAAGCCTGTAATTCTACCCGGGCTATAAATGGCTTTGCCATCTTCACTCCGATATTATCAGCTACAACTCCACCACACCCCTTTGCTCTTTAAAATACCTGTGCTAGAATATCTGTGGGTGATACCCGAGGAGTAAAGGTGGCCAGCAGCCTGATAGAAGAGCAGCTTAATCGATTGCCGCGTAGTCCCGGTGTCTATCTCATGAGAGACGCTTCGGGGGCCATTCTGTACGTGGGTAAAGCCGCCAGTCTCCACAACCGTGTCAGGTCGTACTTTCAATCCATACAAAAGCTAACTCCCAAGCTACAGAAAATGGTTTCCCGGGTGGC
>JAGLTT010000028.1 GCA_023135135.1 Dehalococcoidales bacterium | reverse complement strand
AGGTCGACGCTGTGAGCTACATACCAGGAATCGGTGCACTCCAGGCAATAAATGGTGAATTCGGAATCAGCCGGGCCCAGGATTAGAAAGCGCACAATCATGGTACGCCCCTTCATCGAATCCTTACACAACCCTTGTACTTCCGTAAGTCCCTCTTCCCGTTCAATCTGGTTGAGAGCATCGTTGAGAGTATCCCCTTTCGGCACCAGGAGTTTGGTAACCTGGCGGTCACGCCCCTGGTCATGGGGGCCGTCAAAATGGAAGGTATGCCCCGGGATAGTTAAAGCGGCGCTCTCTTCACCGGTAACAATCGCCATGTTCCTGATATAGGCGACCTCATCAGCGGTATCGCTGCAGATAAAGACGGTATCCGGATTACAGAGTTCAGCCGACTCATAAATGGCCTGGTGTACCTCCGGATTATCTATGGCAGATAACTTTTTATAGTCATTCTGGCTGGTTTTCGCCTGTAAAGCTGCAAGATAATTTTTCAAGACTACCTCCCTGATTATGGTTTATTTCCTCATCCGCTTTTTCCCTGACAGTTATCTGCATACTTTATCTGTATCGATAAAATGGCGAGAAAAACCGGGCGTTGCATAAGCCCTTAAGATATCTCCTGGTAATCCGGAGATCCAATTAATGATTTATGCCAGAATTATAACATATATTTCTTTAAAAAACACTGTCCACCTGCTAAATTATTCACTCTCCGGACTTCCCATAACAAACCCTCTTATGTATAATGATTAATAACAGAGAATGGTAGTGGACTATGATTCGTAGATGCCGGGATAAAGATGCCGGGAGTATATACAATATTATTAACGAGGCTGCCAAAGCTTATGAAGGTGTCATCGAGGCCGATTGCTATCACCAGCCCTACATGCCCGAGGAAGAACTGGAACGGGAGATGAAACGGGTAACCTTCTATGGCTGGGAAGTTAACGGGGAGCTTGTCGGCATCATGGGTATCGAGCCGATTAAAAACGTTACCCTCATCCGCCACGCGTATGTTTTACCTCAATACCAGAACCAGGGAATTGGCCGCAGGCTGCTCGACTATCTTAAGAGAAACACAACTACCCCGAGCTTGCTGGTGGGTACATGGGCGGCAGCGCATCGGGCGATTGCGTTTTACCGGAAACACGGGTTCAACCTTCTACCGGATAAGGATAGACTGCTGGCGGAGTACTGGGACATCCCACCGCGTCAGATTGAAACCTCGGTGGTCATGGGAATAGAAAATAATAAGGATTAAAAGGAGTCGCTATGGGTAAGGAGTGGATAGGCAGGTTAGTTCAGGCAGCAGTAATTACCATCGCTCTGGCCGCGGTGTGCCAGGAACTGGAAAAACCCAAAGAAGAGAGGCACTGGCACGGGAAGCTGGGCTTTATACCCTATGACTTCCGGCTGCCTAACATCGAGCGGTTGAGAGAATCGTACTGGAATGCGGATATCAGCCGGATTTTCACCCCGGAGGCGTGGGGAATCGGCTGGGCGATTAATTTCCACGCTCTGCTGGAAAAGATGAGGCTCATCGGCGAGTCTTACATCTCCGAGGATGATTTCCTGATGCCGACCAAGACCCTGAAAAGGATACTGGAAAACCGCCCGGTGATGGAGTAAGGGCCGGACAATAGAAATTATACCTCCCCCCACACCCCGTCCCGGTAAAGCTTTACAAGCTTCACAGGTAAAAGTCGGTTGGTCAGATTTTCGCTGCTCCTGGTGTAGACCTTGATATAGTTGCCCGTCAGGCCGGACCAGACCCCCCCGGCTTTCTGCTCCCACAGTACTTCCAGAGATTTATCCAGAAATTGCTGCTGAAAGTTCTGTACGCTCTCTTTAGCCAGGGCAAGCGTCTGCTGGCTGCGTTGCTGCTTCTCTTTTTCAGATACCTGCCGGGGCATAGTCGCCGCCGCGGTGCCGGGGCGCGGCGAGTAAGGAAAAACGTGAATACGGGCGAACCGCATCTCCCGGCAGAAGTCCAGAGTTTCCTGAAATTCAGCATCGGTCTCAGCGGGGAAGCCGACGATGACATCGGTGGTAACCGCCGCGTCCGGCACTGAGTCTCGAATAAGAGAGACCACGCGCCGGTAGTCGGCAGAAGTGTAACGCCGCTTCATACGCTTGAGGACGGCATCGCTGCCGCTCTGGAGAGACAGGTGAAAATGCGGGCACAGTCGCGAATCGCGCCACAGTCCGATAAGCTCGGAGGAAATTTCCGGGGGCTGGAGGGAGGAGAGCCTCAGCCGGGCGACAGACGTCTCCGATAGTACCCGCTCCAGAAGCCCTTTAAGGTTGACCTCGTTGCGGTTATAAGTACCGATTTCCGTGCCGGTCAATACCACTTCCTGACAGCCGGTCGCCGCCAGCTCCCCGACCGTAGCCGTCACCTTTTCTACCGGCACGCTTTCCAGCCGGCTCCTCACCAGGGGTACGATACAGTAGGCGCAGAAGCTGCGGCAACCATCCTGTATCTTGACAAAAGCACGGGTACGGCGGCTTTTTTCACCCGGGACTATGGCCGTTTGCTTACCCGGGCCGCCGGAATCGCCCAGCAATTCCAGGATATTCCATTTCCGGTCGTTGCCCAGGACGAGTTCGACTCCCTCAATCCCGGCGAGTTCATTAGGCGACCGTTCGGCATAGCAGCCGATGGCCACCAGCCGTACAGCCGGGTTCCGGCGGCGGGCGAGGCGCAGCAGGTGGCGCGACTTACGGTCGGCAACATGCGTCACCGTGCAGGTATTGAGGATATAGATATCGGCCTTATCCGTTGGTGCCACCAGCGTATAGCCGGCTTCGGCCAGCTGGCGGGACAGGGACTGTATCTCCGCCTGGTTCAGTTTGCAGCCCAGGCTGTCCAGGGCCACTCTGGGTCTTTCCGTTCTCTTAGTCATTTACTGTACTTTCAGTATTCAATAATAGTGTAAGATATTATACTGTTACCGTTCCCACGGGGTCAAAAAAGAGTCCGGACTTGAAAATAACCTCAAAATATGTAAGAATAACTTAAATTCCACCGTAGGATTTAGTCCCTATTTACTGTAAACAACAAGGAGGTTACTACAATTAACAGTCAAGTTAATAGAGTTGTAGTTACTGGTATCGGGGCTCTGACCCCGCTCGGCCTGGATATGGCCGCTACGTGGGACAATCTCATCGCCGGTAAATCCGGCATTGATAATATTACCCTGTTTGACGCCTCGGATATGGAGGTTAAATTCGCCGGCGAGGTCAAGGGATTCGAGCCCACCGATTACATCGACCGCAAGAACGTCCGCCGCATGGACCGCTTTGCCCAGCTGGCGGTGGCTGCCGGATACCAGGCAGTACAGAATTCCAACCTGCAAATCGATAACAGAAACCAGGACGAAATCGGCGTGTTTGTCGGCAGCGGTATCGGCGGCCTGACCACGCTATTCGAACAGGCCAAGGTCCTTGTGGAAAAAGGGCCGGATAGAGTCAGTCCGTTCCTGGCGCCGATGATGATTGCGGATATCGCCGCCGCCCAGATATCGATTGCGCTGGAGGTAAAAGGCCCCAACATGTGTCATACTTCCGCCTGCTCCAGCGGCTCCGACGCTATCGGCGCTGGCTACGAGTTCATCAAGCACGGCGATGCCCAGGTAATGATTGCCGGTGGCGCCGAGTCGATTATCAACCCTCTGGGCATTACCGCCTTCAGTTCCCTGAAAGCGCTCTCCACCAGGAACGATGCACCGCAAAAGGCCTCCCGTCCTTTCGATAAAGACCGTGACGGCTTTATTGTCAGCGAAGGGGCTGTCGTACTCATACTGGAAAGCGAGGAACATGCCCTGAACCGGGGCGCTACTATCATGGCGGAAATCATAGGCTATGGGGCTACCGCCGACTCGTTTCACATCACGCAGCCACTGGAAAACGGTGAGGGAGCCGTCAGAGCCATGCAAATGGCCATGAAAAGGAGCGGGGTTAAGCCGGAAGAAATCGATTATATCAACGCTCACGGCACCTCCACCCCGCTGAATGACGCCATGGAGACAAAAGCAATCAAGGCAGCCTTCGGCGAGCACGCCCGCAAGGTGCCCATCAGTTCCACCAAGTCGATGACCGGTCACCTTATCGGTTGTGCCGGCGCTATCGAACCGGCTTTCTGTATTATGGCGATTATAAACGGGGTTATCCCGCCGACGATAAACTACGAAAACCCCGACCCCGAATGCGACCTGGATTATGTGCCCAATGTCGCCCGCAAGGCCGAGCTTAACACGGTACTGACCAACTCCTTCGGATTCGGCGGGCACAATTCGGTACTTATTTTACGGAGATACGTTGAGGCATAAGTTTGAGCCATAGTCGCTGGAATCTGCTGCCACCCGTAACCGACCAACAGATGGTCAGCGACTCAGGCTTTCCCCCGCTATTAGTACAGCTTCTCTATAATCGCGGCATCTCCCGGCCGGAGGACTTCAAGTCGTTCCTAGCCAGCGACGAGAGTCTCTTGAGCGACCCCTACCTGCTTACCGGCATGGAAAAAGGGATATCCAGAGTCAACCAGGCCCTGCTTTCCGGGGAGACCATCGGTATCTACGGAGACTTCGATGCCGACGGTATCACTGCCACCGCAGTCCTTGTGCAGGGCTTATCGTTCATCGGTGGTAAGGCTGTTCCCTATATACCCCACCGCCAGACGGAAGGACACGGGCTGACGACCGCCGTACTCAATCGACTTTACGAGCAGGGTGTGGGCCTGGTTATCACCGTCGACTGCGGCGTTACCGACGTGGCCGAGGTGGAAAAAGCGATGAAGATGGGGCTGGATATCATCATCACCGACCATCACAATCCCCTCGACGAAGTCCCGGAGGCCATAGCCGTCATCGACCCCAAGCTGGAAGGTTCGGCCTACCCGTTCACGCAGCTGGCAGGCGTGGGGGTGGCTTTTAAATTACTCCAGGCGCTGTACCGGAACCTCGGTAAAGAGGAGCTGTTAGAAAAGGTTATCGACCTGGTGGCCATCGGCACCATCGCCGACATGTCGCCGCCGCTAGCTGAAAACCGCTACCTTATAATTGAAGGCCTGAAACAAATGAATGCCAATCCGCGACTCGGCATTAGAGAGCTGATGAACCAGACCCGACTTGAGGCGGGTAGTCTCGATGCAGACAGTATTTCCTGGGTCATCGGCCCCTGTTTAAATGCCGCCGGCAGACTGGCCGACGGCCTGACCGGCTACAATTTACTTATAACCGAGTCGCCGCAGGAAGCGCAGGAACTGGCGGTATGGCTGGCTAAGACAAACCGGGAACGGCAGAGACTGACCACGGCGACGCTGGCCAGGGCCAGAGAGCAGGTCATCACCCGGGGATTGCCTCCGCTGCTGCTTACTGCCGATAAAGAGTACCCCATGGGCATCGCCGGTCTGGTGGCGAGTCGACTCACCGAGGAGTTCTATCATCCGGCCGTGGTGATACACACCGCGGACAAAATCAGCCATGCCAGTTGCCGCAGCATCCCGGAGTTTAATATCATCGCCGCCCTGACCAAGTTCAGCCACCTTTTCTCGCGCTACGGCGGGCACGCCGCCGCCGCCGGATTTACCCTGCCGACCAGGAATTTGCCACAGCTTGAAGAAGAACTCTCGCAACTGGTCGCCGAGGAGCTGGAAGGAGTGGAACTCCATCCCCACCTGAATATCGACGCTCTGGTTACCCTGCCCGAACTCGGCGGGGATACCTACGAGACGACACAGCTACTGGCGCCCTTCGGCATCGGCAACCCGGTGCCTATTTTTTTGAGCAAGGGGGTGGAAGTGCTCGAACGGCGCACCATGGGCAACACCGGCGAACACCTCAGGATGAAGCTGAGGCAGGGGGGCACGGTCTGGGACGGGGTGGCTTTCCGACTGGCCAATCATACCGCGGAAGCGTCGTCACGACTGGATATTGTCTACAACCTGGAGATAGATAACTGGGGCGGTAAAAAGCAGTTAAGGCTGAATATACTGGATTTTAAGTCGAGTAGCTAACTGTCTAATTCACCCTTCTTCACCCACCGCGTCCGCATTCCCATCAATGTGATAGTGATTATTAAAACGACAATGGCTATCCACTGTGCCTCGTGCAGTTTGTAAAGCCAGGGTAAGTGATTCTGAATAAAATCAACGCCGGAAGGCCACGAGGAGTGGAAATTACCTATGAAAAATGTGCCGTCACGGATAAAGTCGATGCCGAGTCGCCACACGGAATACAGGGTGAGATAAATCAGGAATAACGAGCCGTCGGGGCGGAACCGATTCCTCAGCGAAAGAAGGACGCCGAAGAGAATCAGGTTATAGATTATCTCGTAAACCTGCGTGGGGTGCACGGGTATGCCGAGCGGGCCAAGGCTGTCAGGGTTAGTGTAAATCATGGCACAGAAGATATCCGTCTCGGTGCCGAAGCAGCAGCCGTTTAGAGTGCAGCCCACCCGTCCGATGGCCTGCGCCAGTATAATGCCGGGGGCCAGCATGTCGGCAAAATAACCGAAGGACATTCTCCTGAACCGACTGTAAATCCAGACACCCAGTGCCGCCCCGAGGACAGCGCCGTAAATGGACAACCCCGACCCGCCGATTATCTGTCCGGGGTGCTCCATAAAATAGTCCCAGAAGTCGATAACATGGAGCACCCGGGAAAATATCACGCCGGAGGGTATGCCGACGATAGCCGCGCTGACAACCGTATCGTAGGAAACCCTGGCGCCTTTCTTAACCGCCCACAGCGCCCACACGACCAGTGTCAGCACCGCCAGGGCTACCATAATGCCGTACCAGGCCACGCTGACGGACCCGATGGTAAAGGCTATGGGGCTTACATCGTTATAAATCATATCGACTCCGGAACATCATGAGCATAAAGCTTCGACGAAGTCTTCGGCATTAAAGGTTACCATATCTTCCAGTCCCTCGCCAACGCCGATTAATTGGATGGGGACTTTCAACTCATCACAGATGGCCAGTACAATACCTCCCCTGGCCGTGCCGTCGAGTTTGGCCAGGAAGATGCCGGTGACCCCGACCGCTTCCGTGAAATACCTGGCCTGGGTCAGTCCGTTCTGTCCGGTAGTGGCATCCAGCACCAGAATCACCTCGTGCGGGGCGGTGGCATCAGCCTTGGCGGCCACGCGCCGGACTTTCTTAAGCTCCTCCATGAGATTATACTTGGTGTGAAGTCGGCCCGCCGTATCGATAATCACAATATCAACCTGCCGGCTTTTCGCCGCCTGTAGAGTATCATAGACGACCGCCCCGGGGTCGGCCCCCGGCTGATGCGCGACGACATCCACTCCCACCCTTTCGCCCTGTATTTTAAGCTGGTCGATGGCGGCCGCCCGGAAGGTATCGGCGGCAGCTATAAGCACACTCTTACCCTCTTTCTTCATCTTAAAGGCAAGCTTGGCGATGGACGTGGTCTTGCCGCTGCCGTTAACGCCGACGACCAGATAGACCTCAGGCGGCGTAACTTCGCCGCTTTTTTCACCGGGCGGAACACTGAGAATCCTGACCATCGCCGCTTTCAGGGCGGCGCCTACCTGGGAGCCGTCCAGCTTTTCCTCGGCGGCGCGCTGTTTTACTTCGCCGATAAGTTTTTCCGTGGTGCTGACGCCCACATCCGCCGAGATAAGCAGTTCCTCAAGCTCATCCCAGACATCATCGTCAATGGTTTGACGGTCGAACAGGTCCATGGCCCGGCCGAACCAGGTATCGTGGGTGCGCTTTAATGCTTTCCGGAAGATATTTATTTCTACCTCACCCCCTGTTTATAGTATAGGGTACTTACTATATGAATGGAAAGTCTCAGGGGTGGGGCGGGGGAGGTTAAAGGCTTAAGCTCAGGATGAAGCCCAGACAATGCCGTCTTTGACATACTTAGCGGTCAGTGAAATGGCGAGAAACATAAAGGGCCGGTCAACCCTAGTTACCCGCAACGGACAGTGTCTCAGTCCCTTGGGTGCGTAGATAAGGCAGCTTTTGGTGAGCATATATTTCTCGTCTTCCAGCCAGAACTCTACTTCGCCGCCCAAATCATGAGGGTTTTGAGGGTCACTGCCGAGGAAGCCGACGACCTCATCAAAATCATGCACATGAGACGGGGAACCTTCCTTTTCGGTGGCTTTCCAGTACCAGGAGCAAATTACACTAAAAGCACCCTTTAATATCTCATCTTCCAGCCACAATATACGAGTTGCCCTTTCGTCATATTGGTTCTCTTCGTCCCATTCCCGTGCCCCTTGAGGGAGTTTTAAGTCGGTCAGGATATATTTCTCATATTTTCTTTCGGCCATTTTCATTACCTCCAGAATTTGCTCAGTGTTACGATATTGTAGCA
>JAGLTT010000027.1 GCA_023135135.1 Dehalococcoidales bacterium | reverse complement strand
GGGGCATTTCCTGGCTTCTGATGCGTCGCAGCACCGCCCGGACTCTCGCCGCCAGTTCGCTCGCGGAGAAAGGTTTGGTTACATAGTCATCGGCGCCGATATCCAGCCCCTCCACTTTCTCTTTGTCATCGCCTCTGGCGGTAACCATAATGACCGGGACCTGTGAGAACTCGCGGATACGCTGACACACGGTATATCCGTCCATGCCCGGCAGCATGATATCGAGCAGTACCAGATCGGGAGTTTCCTTGTCAAAGGTTTTTAAAGCCATGTCTCCGTTATTTGCTATGAGCACCTGGAAACCCTCTAGCTCCAGTATGCGTTTCATCATACGCAGCATACGGATATCATCATCAACCACCAGAACCAGAGCTTTCTTTGAGGGCATGGCATTACCTCGCTTTCCGGTGAATAATATTATATTCTATAACAAGAGGGTTTTCCATCACACGTTCTCGTTTCACCGTTTTATTTTCCTTTTTACCGCGCTGGCTATGGGGAGAGTGAACTGGATGATGCTCCCCTGGCCCACGGTACTCTCCGCCCAGATTCGGCCGCCGTGTGCTTCCACCAACCCCTGGCATATATACAGCCCCAGTCCCATTCCGTCCACACCCGAGGATAACCTTTGCTCTATTCTGTACATCCGGTCGAATATACTGGTCAGTTCCTCGGCAGGTATACCCGCACCCTGGTCATTAATGCTGATAAGCAATTCGCGGCCGGATTTTTTCGCTGATATCAGCACCTCCGTTCCCTGTGGTGAGTACTTTATAGCATTATCAATAAGGTTGTCCAGCACCTGACGGATTCGCTTGACATCGATACTTAACCTGGGTAATCTGTTGCTCAGCTGTGTAATAATTTTATGGTGACCGGCCCTGATACTCGCTTCAGCAGCCACTATCCGTATCAGCTGAGAGATGTTGGTCGGAGATTTATCCAGTTTAAGAAGTCCCGCTTCCATGCGGGAGGTGTCCAGCAGGTTGTCGACCAGTTTAGCCAGCCTATCGGTTGAGTTGTCAATGGATATAAGATAGTCCTTCGTTTCGTCAGAAGAGAGCCTGGAGAAGTAGTCGAGTATCATGGTTGAGTAGCCCTTTATGGTCGACAGGGGAGTACGTAGTTCGTGGGAGACCGTAGCCAGCAGGTCGCTCTTCATTTTGCTCAGTTCTTCGTATTCGATTACTTTCCTCTCGAGGTATTTACGTTCCGTGATATCCATAAGGTTACCGAGGATTGCTTCATGCCCCCCGTATCTGATGGGTGAAACGGTCTGCATGACCCATTTGACCTGTCCGTTTTTATTGAGAATACGGTATTCGCACGGGTAGGGGCTCTCCTCCTGGAGCGTAAATGCCGTGCTTGACCTGACCACGTCGCTGTCCTCGATGGCTACGAGACTGAGCAGCTCCCGGTCGAGTAGTTCTATCTGGCCGTAGCCGGTAATTTTCTGGAACTGCGGATTGGTATATTGCAGCTTTTCATCCTGCATTATATAAATACCCAGCGGCGAGTCATGGGAGACCGTCTGAAGTATTTCTTGAGATTGTTTTTGCTCGGTGATGTCGACACTGACGGAGATTAGGCACGGTTCGCCGCCGATATTGATTTTTTCGGCTGAGAACTGCCCTGTATATGTTTTGCCTGACTTGGTGCGGAACTGTACTTCTTCTTTATCAGCGTTGCCTTTTTCTTTTAATATCTTCACTACCCTGCGGCGGTCTTTCGGGTTTACCCAGGCGTTCAGTTCGGTACTGGTACGGCCAATTGTTTCCTCGCGTGTGTAGCCGGTAACGCGGATGTGGCTGTCATTGACTTCAATAAATCTGCCATCTTTCTGAGTGGTGATAGCCATGGCGTAAGGGCTGGAGCGAAAGGCCACGGAGAACTTTTCCTCGGATTCTTTTAAAGCTTCCTCCGCCTGTCTGTGTTCGGTAATCGCACCCAGTCGTTCGGCGACTGCATCCAGCATCAGCCTCTCTTCTTTAGAGAAAAGGTCGTTATCTGTCTTCGGAGGTGTTTTAATATAGTCGATTTCCACTGTTCCGGCCCGGGTTCCCTGGACGATGATATCGGCTGATATCTTGTGGCCGGTATTCCGGTAATTCTCTGTCTTAAACTCGTTTCCGTTGATGGTAATCCGGGCAGAGGCAATCCCGGGATACTGGAATGCTCTGGCGAGCATATTTACTATTTTTAAGAACCGGTCGTGCAGGCTGATGTCCGGGGCTCCGGTAATGCTGGCGATATCATAAAGACACCTGAGCTCTTTGAAATGCTTATCCAAAGCATTTTTCGTGCCCGCTTCTCTCGGCCCTTTTTCCGTTTTCTTACCACTCATACTGCTACCCTTTAAAAAGGGATACTTTCTAATAGTACGCAATCGTAACAAAAACGTCAAGTGTCACTATAGTAACCACATATGTGCTTAGTGTCCAATGGATATTTCATTCAATTCTTCTGTGTCGGTGCTCCTTGCCAGGGCATCTTCTTTTGTTATTACCCCGCGATTGTATAGAGAGGCCAGAGACTGGTTCAAAGTCTGCATGCCGTACTGGGCTCCCGTCTGGATAGAATTCATCATCTGATGTGTCTTCCCTTCACGTATGAGATTTCTAATGGCGGGGGTGGCCAGCATAACCTCTACGGCGGCAACGCGCCCCGAGCCGTCGCTTTTTGGCACCAGTACCTGGTAGAGCACTCCTTCGAGTGTTATGGAGAGCTGTATGCGTACCTGTTGCTGCTGGTAAGGCGGAAAGACATCTATAAAACGGTCAATTGCCTCCGGGGTCCCCGGTGTGTGCAGGGTGGTCAGCACCAGGTGGCCCGTTTCCGCAGCCGTCAATACGGCAGCCATCGTCTCAAGGTCTCTCATCTCTCCCACCAGTATGACATCGGGGTCCTGTCTCAGGACGTGTTTCAGGGCGCTGGCAAAAGACTTCGTATCTCTGCCCAGCTCTCGCTGGGAGAAAAAACATTTATTATCCCGGTGCACGAATTCTATGGGGTCCTCTATGGTAACGACCTTGCGCTTTACCGTCTGGTTGGTGTAATTCATCATAGCGGCCAGCGTTGTCGATTTACCGCAGCCGGTCGGGCCGGTGACCACTACCAGACCGCTTGTTTTCAACGCCAGGTCTTTACATACCGCGGGCAGTCCCAGCTCTTCCATAGTTGGATTTTGCGCGCTTACCGGGCGGCAGGCCAGACCTATCGCGCCGTCCTGCAGACAGGCATTAATGCGGAAACGGCCGATGCCGTCGGCCTGGTAGGCAAAATCCGCTTCCGGTTCGTCGGCGAAGGCTTTCCTCTGCTCATCGGTGGTTACTTCGTTTAAAAGTGTTTGCATTATCTCTCCCGTTATCAGTCCCATATCCTCCTGAGCGATGAGCTCTCCGTTAATACGTAAAACGGGAAGCCCCCCGACCTTAAGGTGCAGGTCCGAGGCACCTCTGGCCGTCGTCATACGCAGCAGGTCATTTATATGCATACCTTCGTCTCCTTGAGGAGAATATTTCCCTCATTTATATATCAACGAGAATTTCAAATGTAATTACCCTGACCCCCTCGAGAGCGGTTTCGCCTTCTTCAGCTTCGGAGGCAATCGATACGTCTTCATCAAGTACGGTGATGCGGACTTCCGAAAATGCATTGGTTGCCTCCAGGGCTTGAGCGTAATTTATAACGGTGAAAACGCTATCCGTTTCTCCCCGCGCAGTTATCCTGTTATCATCGATTTCTATCGAAGTAAAATACGTCTCGGGTGGCAGAGCCCCGGTAATCAGCTGTAAATTACTGGTATAGTCGCCCCGGTTACCGAGGACGCTCCGGTTGGCGATATTCAGAGCCTCGGCGCTCTCTAACATTTCCTGAATAGTATCTTCCTTTAGAGTGGTTTCTTCGGCAATCAGACTGGCAAGGTTAACCTGTCGGCTGATACTGCTTAGCTCGGTTTGCAGTTCGGCATTTTCCGCAGTGAGCTGGCTACGGCTATGGTAAAGCGGGAAGAGAGCAACAACGGCAATGGTCAGAAAAATGCCAAGGAGCATATATCCCGCGGGTATCGGCTCCGTTTTCTTTTTCCGGTATTTCCCGGACAGGATGTTGATGTTGATATCATGGAAACGGGTTTCTTCTCCTTTAGCTACCGATTTCTGCGGGGTTTTCTTGAGGGCCAGCCCGATGCTGGCCGTGTAAGCTTCAACGGGCAGCTCCGGCGGGAATTCCACCGGTGGAGCCAGGGGCTCTACGGAGTATTCTACCTCGGCCTGGAGCAGCCCGCTGGCCGGGGCTTCGGCGGACAGCTCGCCGGTCAGCAGCAGGGGAGTAGTCGGGCCTGGCTGGCTTTCCGGGTGGCTGCTCTGGTAGAAGGCCGCCGTTTTGGACAGCTCGTCCGCCAGGCGCCGGATATTGTCTTCGAGAGTGGCTCCATCGCTTCGGGGACTGATGGTGTGTATCACCTTGGGGATACCGTTGGCGATAAAGACGATATCGAAGCAGTCGGACTCCAGGTTGACCACGATAGCGTCTCCCCGATTGGCCGTCCGGGCCAGTGCCAGCGGCCGCAAGTCCATCAGGTAAGGTTCCACGCCGGCTGAGGATAGTGTCTGAAGCATGGCGTCAACGAGATTCCGCGGCACACCGAGGACGAAAAATTCCTGCTCTTCACCCTTACCGGGAAGGGGGTGCCAGGAGAGGTACAGTTCATCCAGGGGCAGCGATATCTCTTTTCGGGCGGCGCGCAGGATGGCTTCCTCCAGCAGGGCGGGCTTCATGCGCGGCAGGCTCAGGAAGCGATACGTGAAGGACAGACCGGCCAGGCTGACAATGACGTTTTCTCTGGGGATTTTGGTCGATTTAAACAGGGAATCGATAGCCTCGCCGACGGCCTGCGGCTGGAGAATCAGGCCGTCCCGTACCAGTCCGTCGTTTAGGACAAGGTTCCCCCATTTCTTTACCTGCCTTCCCTTTAACGAAAGGACCTGAATATTGCTGTTACTGATATTCAGAGCAACGTACATTATTCTAAAAGGCCTTCCTCTTTTAATTCTATGGCCGGGGGTTGGGAATAGACGGCTATTTCAAGCCTGGTGTCCACCTGTAGTGTGTCGCCATAGGCGTCTTCTCCCCCGAATGGTGCGGTTATGCTATCGACTGTTAGGTATTCCATGACAAGCGTCTCAATATCTCCGTTTTCCAGCTGGCTCAGGAAGTCGGACATCTGGTTAAAGGTACCCGTTACGGCTACATGCAGTCGGAGTATAGAATAGTTTCCACCTTCAACGGACTCCATGGTCCAGGGCTGTGTTACCAGCGGTATGGCCTTCACTCCGATGTCGTCAGCGAGTCTGAGAATAGCATCGATTATCCGGGTGCTGTTCAGCCGTTCGGGAAAGGTGTTTTTGGCCTCTTCCAGTCCGGTCTGTGCGTCGCTTAGCCGCGTCTCGAGGTCGGCGGGCCGTGGTGGAATCTGCGCCAGCACCTCTTTCGCCACGGTAATTTGAGACGCCAGTGCCTCATGGTCACGACGCTGTTTCAGGTAGTCCGTCCCGAGTATGTAATAGACCGCGAGCAGGGCGACCACTAATATTGCGATGAGCAGTTTCCTGGTTTTCACCAACGTCTCCTTTTCTATTCTACCTGCCATGAGACTACGGTTGTGGCCAGGTAACTGGCGGTTGCCCTGACCGTGATGGTGCGGTCACCCTTCTGTGCTCTAATATCATAACTGGCAATCGGATAGGTGATACTGAGTGTAATTGGGCCGGGCCCCAGTGGGCCGTATTTGTTCTCGCTAGGGAGAGTAACCAGGATGTTATATGAGCCAGACGAGCTGATTTCAAACTCGGCTGTATAGGGTCCGTCTCCTTGGAATGAGTAGTCTGGTTGCCCGGGTACATGACTTAGCTCAACTATCACTGGCTTGGTGGCAGTAATATTACCAATTACCACGGTTATGGAGCCCTTGTCTGACGCCTGGAAGTTATAGTTATGCTCGCCTTCCCCGTCTTGCCATTCCGGCGTTATCGTCTCGGTAGCTCCTGCATCCTCAACGAATCGAAGCTCGGTGGTGGGAAAAGAAGAGCCATTTATCTCGCTGGGAATTGGCTCGAGGGGGGTACTGCCGTAAGTAGTATCGGTAGTGAGCACGGGGTCATTCTTTAGCCTCCACAGCGCGTACTCGATGCCGGCATCGCAGGAATACAGCTCTGTCAGGCTCTGTTCATAGGTACGGGAGCCGATGAGGTTGGCGCTGGCGTGGCCGAGGAACGGCGTTATTACCAGCATGCCTGTGGCCAGGGCCAGTATGGCGAGTGGAAGGGCCTGTCCCTTTTCGCCGTTCATTATCCTCCCTCCGCTGGCCTGAGGTAGACCTTATAGGTACCGTTTTCACTCACATTGTCCCGTCCCTCGGGGGCTGAGGTCAGGGACATGGTGATAACCCGGTTATCGATGGAAAAGTCGGCGCTGGCTATATTTCGCGCCAGCGTCATCTGGGAACCACCGGCCGTACGGCGCAGCTCTTGACCCACCAGCGCGTACGTAATCGATGTGGTTTCGGATATCGTCAGCAGTAATTCGCCATCGACATCGGCGGTGACGGCTTTTTGCCCGTCGAGGTTGAACCAGTGCGCGGAGTTCTGCAGCTCGTGCATGGCGGTAAGCCTGTCATTGCCGTACTCGGAAACGGTAATTATCTGGTAGATGGCCGTCCCCAGAAAAACAACGATGATGCCGGTGACGGCGATAGCCACCAGCAGTTCAACCACGGTCATGCCCTTCTGTCCGTTCATCGGTTCACCTTGTAGTCCTCGACTATCAATACGTTCTCACCGTCCCGGAGAACGGTGGCCGTTATCTTCTGTATATCGTCATCGGTGTTCGGAATGGAGCTGACATTCACGGATACGGTATAATCTTCCGGCGCAATTATCGCGGGGTAGGTGCCGGCTCCGGCGTTATAAGCATAGCTTTTGGTATATTCCAGTTGAGCCTGCGCCAGTCTCTGCGCCACGACTTCCTCGTCCTGTTGACCGATGGCGATTGACCCCGTCGAAAGGGCGACGACAAAGGCAACCACGGAGGTGCCCAGAATAGCCACGGCGACCAGCGTCTCCACCAGTCCCAGGCCCCTCTGGCCCTGAGCCCGGTTTTTTATCTGTGCCAGCAACCGTCTCACTTTCCCTGTCATTTTCACTACCTGTCGTCACCATTCAGTCCATCGACCTCAGTATTGAATAAAGCGGCGTTATCATGGAAAGCGCGATAAATATAACCACTAAACCGATTACTACCGTGAGCGCCGGTTCTATCATGGATATAAGAACGTCTATTCTGTGGTCGACCTTCTTGTCGTAAAAATCGGCCAGTATGGCGAGAGTGCTGTCCATGGAGCCTGTCTTTTCGCCCACGATTACCATCTCCACCAGAAGGGGAGGGAACAGCTCTATTTCGCTTAACGGCTGCGAAAGCCCCTCTCCCTGGACCAGCCTGTCCCTGACCTTGCTTAAGGCCTGGCGGATAATCCGGTTCCGGTTGGTTTGAATGGTTATCTCCAATATCTGGGGCAGGCGCAGACCTGCTTTTAAAAGCATGGAAGCCGTCTGGCAGAAATGCTGCACGCTGCGCTCGATGTTAAGAGGGCCGATGACCGGTATTTTCAACATAAGCTGGTCTCTGGCAATCTTGACCGAAGGCAGCCTCAACAGGCCGATAGTTAACATAATAATTACGAGTAAGCCGGCAAGGACATAGGCTGTGCGGTCGAGGAAGAAAGTGGTAACGCTGATGAGCATCTTCGTTATCGCGGGTAGTTCCGCCCCGAGCGATTCGAACAAATCCACCAGTGGCGGCAGGGCCACGGTGATGAGCAGGACGGATACTCCAATAGCCATGAGCAGGACGAAAATAGGATAGAGCATGGCGCGCTTGATTTTCTGGTTGGCGATGGCCTGCTTTTCCAGGTAACCGGCGGCCTGCCTCAGGCCGACTTCCAGGTTGCCCGCCTGTTCGCTGGCTTTTATCACCTGGCAGTAAGTATTGGAGAATATCTGCGGGTAATCGGTGAGTGCCTGCGAGAGTGAGTTACCTCCCTGGATTTCCTCCACCAGCCCGTCTATAGTCTTTTTCAACGACTTCTTGGAGGTCTGTTCTTCAAGTAGCTTTAGCGAGTTAAGTATGGTAATGCCCGACTCTATCAGGGTGGCCAGCTGGTTGGAGAAGTCAATCACTTCCTGCGTCTTGACGCCGAAAAAAGTCGGTATCAGCCTTTCCAGGCTTAATCCGGGCGGCACTTCTTGAAGGCTGAGGATATGCTGATATCCGGCACGGTACAGGGCGCCCTCGGCCAGGCTCTCCGAGGTCACCTCAATTGTACCCCGGACAATCCTTTTATCACTGGTATAGGCTTGATATTTATATGCCATAATTGTCTTTCCAGCGGGTTTGGTGGATATTTTATCTACCTCACCCCCTTTTTCCCCCTCTC
>JAGLTT010000026.1 GCA_023135135.1 Dehalococcoidales bacterium | reverse complement strand
TCAAGAATGCCTGATATTCCGGCGTACTGGCAGCTTTCTGATTGAATTCGTCAATGCTGGTCACGTGCACAATACCGCAGTACTTATAGGGAATTTCGCCCGTCTGGGAAGCCGTTATCTTTACCAGCTCGTATTTCTTGACAGAGGGAAGACTGTCAATCAGGGGGCCTTTGTCAGTGGTAACGTACTCCTTGAATTCCTCATCGGTCACATTATCCGCCAGATTATAAAGAATGATTCGCTTTGCCATTTCTAACCTCCGTATATTATTTTTTTCCAAGCGTATCTTACGCTGAAACACCATAATACGTAAAGTATAAAATTGCTAACAGGTTAACGCAGCCAAGGCATTCTCGCCGGCGATGCGGCCCGAATTAACGGCAAAGCCAAACGCGCTGGCGCTGAGTTCGCTGCAATAAACCTCGGATTCCCAGCCGCTGGTAACGACACCGGCAGCGTAAAGTCCCGGAATCGGGTCATTCCGGTTATCCAGGACCTCCATGCGTTCGTTTATCCTGATTCCTCCTATCGTATCGAGGAGGACGGCTAAACCCCTGATGGCATAAAAGGGAGCGCTTTCCAATGGCAGCAGGTATTCAGGCTCCTTGGCAAAAGCCTCGTCATATCCCTGTTTGCAGTAAGCATTGTATTCGGCTATCGTCTCCTTCAGCGCCGAGGGGTCGGCGCCTATCCATCCGGCTATCTCTTCCCAGGAATCGGCTATTTTCACCTTATCTTTCTCCGCTTCCGATTGCAGCGCTTTTTCCATTCCGGGTGCTCCACTCCCGCGGCGACCAAGCATAAACCCGTTTTTCTCACAAAAGTCCCTTATCCGGGTATCCAGAAGGGTATAGCAAACCTGTTCCGGCTGCCTGAGTATCGCGTTAACACTTTCAAAGACACGATAGCCGGTGGACTCATCGGTAAATCGTTTTCCGTTTTTATTCACCCAGATTGTGGCCGGTTCTCTCTCCAGGGCCATCAGGGGCCAGGTATAAAGGTCAAACCTGGGGCCTTCCTTTATTACCGTGGCGAATTCTTCTATGGCGGCTCCCGCCTCAGCCGCCAGCCGTATTCCATCTCCCGTGAGGGGCAAACCGCTCAGAGTCATGCCTTCGTAGGAAGGAGGAAAGTATTTCCTGAAAAGCTCATGATTCCCGCAAAAGCCGCCGGTGGCGATGATAACCGCCCCGGTCTTGATTTCCATTTCCTCCCCATCCCTGGTCGCCAGAACACCGGCAACATTACCCCCCTCCCCACGCCTGATTTTCTCGACGCTTCTGTTGAGAAACAGCTGCACTCCCCTGTCCCGACATTCCTTAGATAGCACCTGTATTAATCGTGCGCCGTGCCCTCTGGGGTTGTGCTGGACCGGCGCCGGCTGGTCGGGATAGAGTCGGACAAGGTCGAATTCCAGTCCCTTATCTTCCAGCCAGTGAATCGTATCTCCCGACTTGTTGATAAAAGCGCGGAGAATCTTGGGGTCTACCCGTGTCCAGTGGGCCCATTCCATGGCTCTTTTAAAGAGGTAATCTCCATCGGCGCTGATTCCCTGGCGCTCTTGAACGGGGCTTCCGCAGGCAAAAAGGCCACCGGCCAATGCCGAAGTTCCGCCCGGTCTGTCCCTCTTCTCGAGCACCACGACGTCTTTGCACCCCTTTTCAGCAGCCGTTAGAGCCGCCGCCAGGCCGGCGCCGCCACCACCGATAATTACCAGCCCTGCCGTGCGAGTATTTATCCTTCGCCTGCCTTCCTAAACCAGTAAAGTGTTATTTCATGAGTTCTGCCAGTTCAACTTTGCTGAATCTTTCCGCTCCAGTATCCGTAATCAGGTAGGTATAACCCATGCCGCAGGCATCGCCGCCGATTTCGGTCATAATACTGGGGTGAACGGCCAGCGTCATACCCTGCTTGAGTGTTATGGTGCTGGACTCGGTAATCGACCAGAAATCGAGCGCGTCCAGACCGATGGCGTGGCCGGGACGCAGGGGCGAGATGTAGCCGTTCTCACGTACCGTATTTACCAGCGTAAGATAGACATCGGAGACTTTCGTTCCCGGCTTTAATATCTCTAATGCGGCTTCGTTGGCCTGTTCCCAGACGGATACCATTTTCCTTATTTCAGGCGGATATTTACCCACCGGCAGGGTTACCGGCAGCTGGGCATAGTAACCATCGTAAGCCGGCGTAATCTCCATAAATAACGTGTTGTTTTCTTTCAACCTTTCCCCGGTAGGCCAGAAGGTCATGTTCATTCTTGAGCCTGAGGCGTCTATCAAATCGAACGAATATTCACAGCCTTTTTCGTAGATAGCCTTCTTAACATGACCGTAAATTTCATAATCGCTGAGTCCCGGTTTTACCAGGTTTACGAGCATGGCGTAAACATCATCCGCAACGGCGGCGGCTACCCGCATTTTTTCTATTTCTTCGGCGCTTTTAACCGAGCGTAAATCCTCGAATATCTTGACCGAATCTACAAGCTTATCCGGGAATTTTTCTTTGACGGCAAGATACAGCGGCACCGGGATACAATTCATACCGACAATGCCAATCCGGTTCCCCGTATAAAAACGGGACAGCTCCTCGACGACCTGCCCGGCGGGATTATCCGTTTCCCGTAAATCGAGCAACTCAAATGCCTCCACCGTTTTGGGGATTTTCGGCGAAGCTGATTGGTTTAAGCCTGTCATAAAAACGGGATCGCCTTCCAGCGGAAAAACGCAGCATCCGCCCCTCCCCGAACCCGTAACGTACCGGATATTCCCGCGGTTAAAATCGTCGGAAAGACCGACCACAAGCAGGCATTCCAGGCTGTCCCGCTCCATCTGCTGCCGAATCGCAGCGTAACGCCGCTCGAATTCCCGTCGTGAAATGCTCATCTCTACGTCGCTTTAACCATGTCCGCCGTCGACGAGGAAGGTCTGCCCTACAATCTGGTCGGCCAGGTCCGATGCCAGATAGGCGACCATATTGCCGACATCCTCGGGCGTGGTGGCTTTCTTCGTCGGTACGGTAGCCACGGCGCGGTCTATTTCGCCCGGAGGGAAGTTGCCGGTAACCATGAAGTTGGTATCCCCGACTCCCGGGGCTACGGCATTCACGTATACACCGGAGGATATTACTTCCTTGGATAACCCCTTGGTGAAGGCGATAATCGCCGCCTTGGTGGCGCCGTAATGAACGCACCGGGGCATGCCGCTGATACCGGCGCCGGACGTAATGTTAATTATCTTGCCGCTTTTTCGCTCCAGCATCTGGGGCAGGACAGCCTTGGAGCAGTGGAATACCCCGTAAATATTGAGGTTGATAACCTTTTCCCAGTTCTCTTCCGGCGTCTCGACGAAAGGTGTCGGCGCGGTGGCTCGTCCGGCATTGTTCACCAGGATATCTATCCTGCCGAATTTATCCAGGGCTTTCTTCACCATGTCTTTTACTTCGTCGATTTTAGTAACGTCGGCTTTAATAGCCAGGGCTTTACGGCCGATAGCCTCAACTTCAGCGGCTGTCTTCTGCACGCCTTCGAGGTCGATGTCATTGGCCACGATATCGCACCCGTGTTTCGCCAGGGTGAGGGCTATGCCCCTGCCGAAACCCACCTGGCTGCCGGCCCCGGTGACCAGCGCTACTTTGTCTTTCAAATCCAGTTCCATCTTGTTCACTCCTTTGCTCGAATATATTTTTACTTCTCTATTGACCCTTTTAGCGCATCAATTTGCCGTTGTAACCTTCGCTGCTTCCGCTGCAGGAACAAGATATACCCGAATACAACGGCCCAGATAACGGTATAGGCCGCTAAAAGATACCCCAGATTCTCCATAATCGATTATCCTCCTATTCTGCCTTTATAATCCTCAAACGCCTGATTTCCGCCTCCATGGTTTTCAGACCGCTGCTCTGAATAACCAGGAGGACATACAATACGGTAAAAGCGGCAATGCACACCAGCAGGGTCATGAGCATCGGTGTCGTCAATCCGCCTTCAAAGATAATGGTGGTGGGATGCTGCGTACGCCACATGTTTACCGTCAGAAAAACGATGGGCACGTCAATGAATCCCACGATGCCTATCACCGCGCTGTACCTGGCGCCTTTGGCCGGTTCGGTGGCAAGGCTGCGCACCAGAAGATAGGCAATATATATCAGCCAGAGCACCAGCGATGTTGTCAGGCGGGCATCCCACGTCCACCAGATTCCCCAGACCGGCTTCGCCCATATGGGCCCGGTAATCAGGACCAGCGTGGTGAAGATAACCCCGACCTCCACCGATGCACAGGCGATGGCGTCCCACTTTGTCTGCCGCTTCCAGAGGTAAAGAATACTCGAGATGAAAGTGATGAAAAATGCCAGGAAACTGACCCAGGCCACGGGTACGTGGAAATAGAAGATACGCTGTATTATGCCGGTATGTTTCTCGGTGGGCACATAGATGAAGACCATGTAGAGGGCGGCTATCATCAGGGCGAAGCCCAGTCCCCACAATATGCCGTTTCTCAGGGCATGTTTACCATTCATACAAACTCACACTCCAATCGAGGAGTTAACTACTCCTCCACCACAAACTCAAAGACAAGGGTAGCGGCTACCAGATAAATAATATCAAAGGCTATCATTATTTGCAGCCATGTTAACATGTCTCCCCAGGGTGCGCCAGCCAGCACGGTCACGGTAGCTTTAACGGCGGATACAATCACCGGAACGACGACGGGCAAGAAAAGTATCGGGAGCATGATATCCCGCGCCCGGGTGTTTACCGCTAAAGCCGAAAAAAGCGTGCCCACGGACGCGAAGCCGATAAGTGCCAGGACAATGACAAGGGCAAGCCTGGGTAAAAAGATGGGCAGGTTAAAAAGGGCCAGAAATATAGGCGTTACCACCACAGCCACGGCCAGCATGAAGGTGAAACTGCCCGCCAGCTTCCCCCAGTAGATGACGGCACGGTCCACGGGACAGAGCATTAACCCCTCCAGACGCGAGTTTTCCTTCTCCACGGCGAAAGTACGGGTAAGGCCGATTATCCCCCCGAAGGTCAAAGCCACCCATAAAATACCGGGAGCCGTCATTTCCGTCATATCAGCCCCCGTGCCGAAAGCGAAACTGAAAATTACCAGCACCAGCAGGGCAAAGACAAGCACCGAGATGATAATCTCCCTGGTCCTGAACTCTGTCAGCATGTCCTTCCAGAATATGGTGAATATCTTGGTAAATGCTTTATTCATCTGCCTGTTTCCGTGTATTGGTTATAAATTTGCCGGAAATCCGCCCCGCTTAATTCCTGCCGGGACGCTTCATAAATCACCCTGCCCCGGTCGAGGATGATGATACTATCGCCCAGTTCCAGTCCCTGCTCCAGGTTATGAGTGGTCATTACCACCGTCCGGCTGCCGGAATTGATACTCTCCAGAATTTCGCTCACCATGGCGCTGGCATGCGGGTCGAGCCCGACATCCGGCTCATCGAGAAAAAGAATCGAAGGGTCATGGAGAACGGCACGGGCAAAAGAGGCTCTCTGCTGCAAACCACGCGAGAGCGTGCCCGCCCGGTCGTGGAGGCGGGACTCAAGCTGCACCCATGATACCACCTCCCGGATTCGCTTTTCTAAATCGGCGACATCGTACATCTTTCCGTAGAATTTAAGGTTTTCGAAAACGGTAAGGTTGTCGTAAAGAAAGGTCTGGTTACCGACCAGGCTTATCCTGCGCCTGATTTGCGCCGGTTTATCGCGGATATCGATATCGTCCAGCCGCACACTGCCGGCGGACGGTTTTATCAGAGTCGACAGTATCTTTAAAAGGGTGGTCTTACCGGCGCCATTGGGGCCGAAGATGACGAGACATTCACCCCGGCTCACCGTCAGGTCGATACCCCTGAGGGCCCGCATTTCCCCGAAGGTTTTTTCAATTCCGCGAGCCTCTACAGCCCACGTAGATGATGTCGGTATATCCTTATCCATCAATATCCACTTTCCGTATTCTTCTTATCATATAAACAGCTATGCAAGCAACCGCCGTAGCTATTACTATCCACAGGATGAAAAGGGGGAACCCGCCGCCACCGGATAAATTAGAAAGACGAACGTTTATCACCTCGTTGCGGGAGAGATTCTGTCCCTGAAAATAGATATAACGCTCGCCGGTATCGGTAACGACAGGCTCGGCCGGCGCCAGCCGGCTGACGGCAACCTCGACACCCTCGCCTTCCACCATGAGTTCGAGGACATCCGTCGGGTAATTAATCACCAGGGCTATACCAAGCTCATTTGAATCCGTCCTGGCCAGCCTGTAGGAGTAGAATAGCTGTCTCTCACCCGGCGGAAACGACACGAGATGGGTAACTCTGTTATCGTCCAGAAGCCGGTAATCTATCATCAGTTCCTCAGGAGCTTCAAAACAATATGCCCCCTGAGGTAACTGGAAGAGTAAGACCCCGTCCGTTCCCACATATGTCCTGTCACCATCATTAACCAGCCAGTAGACTTCCGTTACGAGCAGGCTTTCTTCCTCAATATTCACTATCTTACGAGTCAGCCCGACTCTTATCTTTTCATCGCTGGCGGTCGTATCACAGACCCCGACCTCTACATATGCCGTCGTCTCACCAGGCTCAAAAGCAACCGGATAGTAATAATCGACATCCATGTATCTGGCCGAGACCAGGTAGGTATGTTCCATGTTAATACTATCGAACTGAAATTTCCCTTCGCTGTCCGATACGGCAGTCCTTGTGTCTGACAGCTGCCCATTAATATAGGTTATAAGAGAAATTTCCACTCCCCCCACGCTGCCTCCACCTTCGGTACCGTTAATTACCTGGCCGTTGATGGTTCCCTCGGCCGGTGCCTGGGCCAGAGCCCCTGCCGGTAGTCCCATAAGCAGTAAAACGGCCAGGATGGCAATAAAACGACGCATAACCTATCCTTCAACCCCGGACGACTGTTTTTCCTTCCAGGTAATAGCCATAGCGCCCCCTATAAGGAAGAATGCGCCTCCTATCCATATCCAGACAATCAGGGGATTCACCAGAACCCGGAAAGTGGCCGTTTTATCTTCGGGGTCGAAACCGGTCCAGACCAGGGAAATGAATAAGTCGTCGACCGCCGTGGTACGTACCGCTACCTCGGCAAAGAAATCATCACGACTGAACCAGTAAGCGTAACTGGGACGCATAATCCCCAACGACTTATCATTCGCGCTCACCTGTATGTCAGCAACCGCGCTTATCTTTAAACTGTCCTGTTTATACATCAATTCATTATAGGACAATGTATATTTACCGGCACCCATCGACTCACCGATATCAAGCGTCACCGTCCTCTCGATACTGTAGAAAGAGGAGACGATGATACCGAGGGTAATGAGAACAATACCGATATGGGCCAGAAAGCCCCCGTACCGCGCCCGGTTGCTGTTTATTATAGAAAGAAAGGCACGGGCGCAGTTCTTTCCCGTGCTGCGGTGGCGGGCTATGGCTCCCCGGTACAACTCCCGGGAAATTATATAAAGCGGTAAGCCGCACAACACCACCACGGCGATATACCAGTTGCCTATTCCGGAAATCAGAATAGCCGCGGTGGCGACTATTACGGCCAGGAAAAAGAAAATGATATTACGCCCGGCGGACTTCCATATAGATTTCCCCCAGCCGAACAGCGGGCACACCCCCATAAGAAACACGAGAAGGAGCATTATCGGCCCGCAGGTTCTATCAAAGAAACTGCGGTCGAGAGCTATCTTCGCCCCTCCCAACGCCTCAACCACCCGTGGTAACACCGTTCCGATAAGAATAACAAATACCAGAACCGCCAGAATTATGTTGGTTAGCAGGAAGGCACTTTCTCTGGATATTAAAGATGCCGGTTTTTCCTCGCTCTTTAAATCGCGGCGGCGGACATACAGCAACATCATCGAGCCGATTATCACAATAATCATGGCAGCCAGAATGTAGGGCGGAAAGGGCGAGCCATAGAAACCGTGCAGTGGCGACTCGATGCCGCCATGGGTTATAAAGGGACTCAGCAGGGTGAAAACAAAAGTGAATATAATCAGGCAGAAACTCCACGTATTTAAATAATTCCTCTGCCCTCGTCCCGCCATCGAGTGGAGAAAGGCGGTCCCCAGCAGCCATGGCATCAGCCCGGCGTTCTCCACGGGGTCCCAGGCCCAGTACCCTCCCCAGCCCAGCTCGTTATAGGACCACCACATTCCCACCAGGTTGCCGATGCCCAGTATGCACCAGGCAAAGACTGCCCAGCGCCGGACAAGGTTAGTCCACCCTGTGCCCGGACTGCGCGCGATAAGCGCCGCCACGACCATGGCAAACACAACGGCAAAACCGGCGAATCCGAGATAGAGCAGCGGAGGATGAATGAGCATGCCGAAATTCTGCAGCAGCGGATTCAGGCCAAAACCATCAACGGGAGGAGACGGGTGCACCGCGAATAAATTTACACCAAACGTGACCAGCGCGATATAGAAGGCCTCAATAAAGGCCAGTATAGCGACTGCGTAAGACATAACCCGCCGGTTATTGC
>JAGLTT010000025.1 GCA_023135135.1 Dehalococcoidales bacterium | reverse complement strand
CGGCTACTTCCTCACCAGAGACCTTTACCACGGCGCCAAACTTGGTCGGGCAAACATCCAGGCAGGTCCCGCATTTGATACACTTGTCCTGCTCAATAACATGCACCATTTGCTTGCCGCCCTTAATGGCTTCGGCGGGGCAGGCCCTGGCACAGATACCGCAGCCCTGGCATTTCTCGGAATCTATATAATAAGACACCAAAGCTTTGCACACCAGCGCCGGACAGCGCTTTTCTGAAATGTGAGCCTCATACTCATCCAAGAAGTAGCGGATGGTGGTAAGCACCGGATTGGGGGCTGTCCCGCCCAGGGCACAAAGGGAGCCATTTTTAACGGCTTCGCTCAGTTCCAGAAGCAGTTCGATGTCTCCGTCTCTCCCATTGCCGTTTACGATATCTTCCAGGATATCCAGCATCTGTTTGGTGCCCCAGCGACACTGTATGCACTTGCCGCAGGATTCGAGCTGTGTGAAGGTAAGGAAATACCTCGCCACATCCACCATGCAGGTATCCTCGTCCATCACCACCATGCCACCCGAGCCCACGATAGAACCGGCACTCGCCAGCGATTCATAATCCACCGGCGAATCGAGAAAGCTTGCCGGCAGGCATCCGCCTGAGGGACCGCCGGTCTGTACCGCCTTGAAGGTCTTGCCTCCCGGAATGCCGCCGCCGATGCCTTCGATTATTTCGCGCATTGAGATGCCCATAGGCACCTCAATAAGCCCTGTCCGCATAACCTTGCCCACTAACGAAAAGGTCTTGGTGCCCTTGCTTTTCTCGGTGCCGTAGCTGGCATACCAGTCCGCCCCCTTCTGGAGGATGGCGGAAACATCGGCCCAGGTCTCCACATTGTTGATATTTGTCGGCTTGCCCCACAGACCTGATTGAGCGGGGAAGGGGGGACGGGAGCGAGGCATACCGCGATTGCCCTCGATAGAGGCCATTAAAGCAGTTTCCTCGCCGCAGACGAAGGCACCGGCGCCTTCCTTAATTTTAATATGAAAGCTGAAGCTGGAGCCCATGATATTATCACCCAGCAACCCGCACTTCTCCATCTGGTCCAGGGCAACTCTCAGCCGTTGAATCGCCAGCGGATACTCCGCCCGAATATAAATGTAACCCTCGGAGGCTCCTATGGCGTAGGCACCGATAAGCATTCCTTCCAGAACGGCGTGTGGGTCGCCCTCCAGTACGGCTCTATCCATGAAAGCCCCGGGGTCGCCTTCATCAGCATTGCATATTATATATTTTTGAGTACCCGGGGAATCGTGGCAGAATTGCCATTTAAGTCCGGTGGAGAATCCGGCGCCACCACGACCACGCAACCCCGATTTCTTGACCTTATCAATTACCTCCTGGGGTTTCATCCTGAGCACCTCGCTCAGGCCCTCGTAACCGCCATTGGCAATATAGTGGTGGATATTCATAGGGTCAATTTTCCCGCAGTTGCGCAGAGCAATACGAACCTGAGGCTTAAGTACGGGCAGGTCAAATAGTCGAGGGATTCCATTTATGGTGCCTTCACCGCGGGTGCCCAGGGCCAGGTCGGGGCGGGGATTATCGGCAGTCAGGTAGTCCCTGACAATCTCGGACATAAGCTCAGGGGTAAGATTCCCATAGAAGACACCGGGCATGCCGGGCTTTACTATCTCTACCAGCGGCTCGGCGTAGCAAAGGCCGATGCAGCCTACCTGGATAATGTTGGCCTCCATACTGTTTTTGTCCAGCTCTTCATGAAGAGTCTTAAGTATGTCTTCGGCACCGGCGGCAATGCCACAGGTACCGGTACCAATCAATATACGGGTTTTTTCGCTATTCTGCATGGCTTCCCAATTTGACATTGCCTGCTTTTTTATCTCTTCGAAATTCATCACATCCCCCTATATATGCTGTTAGTGCTGGTCTTTTCTATCGAGTATCTTTTTCACTTTATCTGTCGTAATTCTGCCGTAGACCCTATCATTGACCACCATCACTGGTGCCAAGGCACAGGAACCAAAGCAGGCGACCGTCTCCAGCGTATATTCAAGGTCAGGTGTCGTTTCTCCATCCTTGATACCCAGCACCTTTTCCACCTCCTCAAGTATCCGAGGCGATCCTTTTACATAGCAGCCCGTACCTCGGCATACCTTTATAATATTTCGCCCCGTAGGAACAAACTTGAATTGAGTGTAAAAAGTAGCTGTCCCGAAGACGGTGCACTCCGGCACATCAACAAACTTCGCTATCCGGCTCATAGCCTCCTCAGGTAAATAGCCAAAGGCCTGCTGAACCTGCTGTAATATCGGGATTAATTCAGCTTTTATGCCTGTATATGATTCAAGAATTTCATCTACTCGGGTTGTAACGGCTTCTTCATCTTTTTGGACAACTGTCTGTATATCCTGTGTCACCTCAGTCATACTCATTCTAGACCTCACTTTACTTACCACTTTTCCTGCTGGAGGCGGCACCAGATCCAGGTGCTCAGTCGCTTGTCCAGCTTACCAACCCAGGACTCTATACGGCGCAAGTCACCTGACGCCAAAGCGGCTCTCTCCTCTGAAGTCAGTTCATACTCCTTGAGCACTTTAGCAGGGTCTTCGGCTAGGCGAGCCAGGAAATTATGGTCATCGGCAGCCTTAGAAAGTACTTTAAGGATTGCCTCTTTGTTAGGGTGAGTCTTCTTCTCTTTCGGCTTAACTTCTTTATGCAGCAAATCTCTTTCGAGTTCATCAAGCACCGCGGAGATACTGATAAAATTATCATTTTGAGAATTTTCCGCCATTGCCCTTTCCATAGCTGTAACCTCCTTTAGCTCCCTCTATTTTCAGGTTACCCCGAAACAACCAGACTTTCATCGACTGCCTGGCCTAATCTGGCCTGTCATCATGGCCTATTTTCAACTAGGCAATGTGTGCAGGCAGATAGGTGCTGATTACATCGGGTAAGTATGCTTCAATGCAATCTCAAGCGAGCTGTGTGTCTTTGAACTATTCCTTATTGCGGACTATAATGGGAATAAGAGGCAGAAAAACTCTCCTCAGCAGCCGACAAATGAATAAGATAAAAGTGATTATCGCCGACGACCATGTGCTCTTCCGCGAGGGAACGCGTAACCTGATTGAGCAAGAGAAAGATATGGAGGTTATTGGCGAAGCTAACGACGGTTCAGAGGCAATTAAGCTGGTAACTGAACTCAGTCCTCACGTTGTTTTAATGGATATCGCCATGCCCGGGGTAAATGGTATTGAGGCGACAAGACAAATCAAAGCCAGCCAGCCGTCCACAGCGGTGCTGATTCTCACGGCTTATGATAACGACCAGTATATTATAGCACTGCTGGAGGCAGGAGCAGCCGGATACCTGCTAAAGAATGTCAGCGGTAAGGACCTGGTCAACGCCATTCGTGCCGTGCATGCTGGTGAAGCCGTACTCCACCCAACCATTGCTCAGAAGGTCTTCAGCCACTTTGGGGCTGGCCGCGAACCGGGTAAGCCGGCACAACTGGCCGAACTCAGCGAACGAGAAATGGAGATACTGAGACTGGCCGCAAAAGGCATGAGCAATCAGGACATTGCCGGTAAACTTTTCCTGAGCCGGCGTACCGTACAGGCACATCTGGGTAATATCTTCCGCAAGATGGACGTAGGCTCGAGGACGGAAGCCGTCCTGCAGGCATTGAGGAAAGGCTGGCTGGGTCTGGATGACTTAGCATAGTGTTAATAACGATGGGACTATACTGGTGAAGAATTTTTACAGGGTTCCGCATTTCTGGATTATCCTGGCTATCATGACCTTCGGAGCCCTCATCTACTACGCTGACCGGATTCCCTTAGTTCAGTCTATTATACCTCAGGCGCCTATCGAGCTTGCCCGTTACTCAACGTACCGCATCCTCTCGATCATCCCGGTAGCTTACGCCGCCTTCGTCTTCAGGTGGAAGGGCGGGTTAATAACGGCGGTATTAATCGGCCTAGCACTCGCACCACGCGCCATGTTCTTCTCCGACCAGGTATCGGAGGCAGTAACCGAGACCATCGCCTTCTTTTTCATCAGCCTGCTGGTTACCTGGCTGATTCACCGGCAGCAGAGGGCATTCGACCAGCTGGAAAAGGCCAAGGAAGAGCTTCAGGCAAACGTTGAGGTTATTAAGGAAGATGAAAAAAGACTGGCCGCTCTCAACCGGATATCAAGCACCGTCTCTGAATCTCTGGAGCTGAGCCATGTCTTGAGCAACGCTATCGACAATGTGATAGATGTCATGCAGGCTGACGTTGCCTGGATATTCCTTCTGGATGAGGAAACCGATGAGCTTGTCCTGTCGACTCACCGCGGTACAGCCGAAGAGCTTGCCCAGGGCGTGGATAGACTCAAGCTGGGAGAGGGCTTCAATGGCAGTGTCGCCCAATCAGGCAAGCCTCTTTTTGTGGAGGATGCCTCTCAAGACCCCAGACTCACCAGGGAAGTGGTCAGCAAGTTTAAACTTCACTCTACGCTTATAGTACCTCTCAGTTCTAAAAGGAAGGTGAACGGTACCCTCTGCATAGCCATGTACAGCCACCGACAGTTCCAGCCGGAGGAAGTCGAATTGCTTACTGCCATCGGCAATCAGATTGGGGTTGCCGTTGAGAATGCGCACCTTTATCAGCAGCAGCAGGTTACCGCTCAACAACTGCGGATATCGGAGGAGCGCTATCGAGGTCTCTTTGAAAACTCCAGTGATGCGATTTTTATTTGTTCTACTACGGCCAGGATTATCTCGGTCAATCGAGCCTGCGAACAGCTTACCGGTTATACACAGAAGGAACTAATATCCACTGCCATCTATGAACTCTTTGCCGGAATAAGCCAGGAGAAGGTCAGGCAACTGTTTTCGGAAAAGCTGGAGCAGTTTACGGTAGGTGGCACCGAGGAAGTTGGTTTAACCAGAAAGAACGGTGCCAAGGCATTCATTGAGCTCAGGATTAGCCCTTTGCTCAGGAGAGACGAGGTAATCGGTCTGCAGGTCATCGCCCAGGATATGACTGAAGAGAGGCAGCTACGGCAGAATATGGAGTATTACATAAAGCAGGTGACAAGAGCCCAGGAAGACGAACGATTGCGTATCTCTCGGGAACTTCATGATGACACAGCTCAGGTCCTAGCCACTCTTTCGCGCGGCCTTGACTCGCTCATTACGGGAGAAAAGAAATTAATGAAGCCGGTAATAGAGCGATTGACAAAGCTACATGAGATGGCTGACTTCGCTCTTAAGGGAGTACATCGTTTCAGCCAGGACCTCAGACCATCAATACTAGATGACCTGGGGTTGGTACCAGCACTAGAGTGGCTCATTACCGACCTCGAGAAGAGCTATGAGATTGCAACGAAAGTCGGTATCACCGGCAGCAGGCGTCGGCTGGCACCGGACACAGAATTAACAGTCTTCCGTATCGCTCAGGAAGTACTAAGTAATGTTAGAAGACATTCACAAGCCTCCGCGGTTGAGATGACCCTGGATTTTGGTGCTGATGCCTTAACCCTAATCATAAGCGACAATGGTCAAGGGTTTGACATGCCTGAAAGGACAAGCGAACTGGCTCTGTCTGGGAAGCTCGGTATAATTGGGATGCGAGAAAGAGCACGCTTAATTGGGGGTACCTTGATTGTACAACCGGAGCCGGGTACAGGCACTGCGGTAACGCTAAGGATTCCCGGTTAAAGCAGCCAATACAGTCTTGATTTCCTGTATGGTCTAACAATCCGCTGAAAAGTGCAATGCGGAGTCGTGTACTTAGAATTAAAAACATTGAGAAGGCTGGCCCAACAAAGTACTAGATTGTTAACCTATTGGTAAAAAACACTAGACTCCCCGGGAGGAACCAGGGGAGTTCTTATTTGTCATCCACCGCTAGCGGGGGAATAACGGAGGCCGGGGAAAGGGGGAAAATGGAGCCGGGGGGATTCGAACCCCCTACCTCCTGCTTGCAAAGCAGGCGTTCTCCCAACTGAACTACGGCCCCGTGTTGACCTCAAAATTATAGCATATCTGAGACCACTTTATATACCAGTCGCAGTCCCCTTCCTTGTCAGCCACGCCTATTGTTGCTATACTGGATATGTTGTTTTTCAAGACAGGATAGCTATGAATTACGAGACTGTTATCGGACTGGAAGTCCATGCCCAGCTACTCACGAAGAGCAAGATGTACTGCGGTTGCAGTACCGATTATGCCAGCACGCCGCCCAATACCCACGTCTGCCCGGTATGTATGGGTATGCCCGGCGTCCTCCCCGTCATTAACCGCCAGGCCGTGGAATACACCATGATGACGGCCCTCGCCCTCAACAGCCCCATCTCCGAATATACCAGGTTCGACCGTAAAAACTACCCCTATCCCGACCTTGTTAAGGGCTACCAGATTTCCCAGTATGATGCCCCCATCGGTCAGAAGGGCTGGCTCACCATCGAGGTCGATGGCGTAACAAAGAAGATAGGCATTACCCGCGTTCACCTTGAGGAAGATACCGCCAAGTTGCTGCACCGCACCTCCCCGGATGGAGAAGACTATAGCCTGGTGGATATCAACCGCTCCGGCGTGCCGCTGATGGAAATCGTCGGCGAGCCGGACCTTCGTTCCCCGGAAGAAGCGCGGCAGTACCTCATTAAGCTGCGCAGCATTTTACAGTACCTGGGAGTCTCCACCGGCAACATGGAGGAGGGCAGCTTCCGTTGTGATGCCAATATCAGCATTCGACCTGTGGGCAGCGCGGAACTCGGCCCAAAGGTGGAAGTCAAAAATATGAACAGCTTCAAGGCGGTCTTCCTGGCTATGGAGTACGAAGCCCGGCGACAGCGCAAAGCCGCCACCGAGGGTAAGAAACTCGTCCAGGAGACAAGGGGATGGGTGGAAGATAAAGGCAGGACCGTCTCCCAGCGCAGTAAGGAGTACGCCCACGACTACCGTTACTTCCCCGAGCCGGACCTCCCGCCGCTGGTTATCGGGCGCGACTGGGTGGAAGAGGTCGGGAAAAGACTCCCCGAGCTGCCCGAAGCCCGGCGCGACCGCTTTATCGCCGAGTACGACCTGCCGCTTTACGATGCGGATTTTCTCACCAGAGAAAAAGCCGTGGCCGAATACTTCGAGGAAGGCGCCAGGGTCGGTAAAGAAGTATCGCCGAAAGAGGTAAGCAACTGGCTCCTCGGCGAAGTGAGCCGTATCATCAACGCCGGTAATATCGATATTGACGGGTTCAGAAAAAAGGTAAGCCCGCCGATGCTTTGCGGGCTGATACTGAGTTCGCACGGCACGATTAATGCGGCCACGGCCAAGACGGTGCTTGAGGACATGTTCAAAACAGGCAAGACCGCCGATGAAATTATTAAAGAAAGTGGCCTCAGCCAGATTAGTGACACTCAAGAACTTGAGAAAATCGTCGCTGAAGTGATAAACTCTAATGTACAGCCTGTCGCCGACTTTAAAGCCGGTAAGGAAACGGCCCTGAAATTCCTGGTCGGCCAGGTAATGAAGGCAACGAAAGGTCGTGCTAATCCGCAGTTGGTTAATGAAGTGCTGAAGCAGAAGCTTGTCGAAGACTCTTCGAGCTGAAGCCTGAAATCCGGTAAATGGAGAATAAAGAATGGCAACTTATTTATATATAGCTCAGATAGTCGTCGCCATAGCCCTGATACTGGTAGCTATGCTTCAGGTGCGGGGTGGTGGTCTGGGGGGCATCTTCGGCCAGGCAGATACGGTATATCGCACCAAGCGCGGCGTGGAAAAAACGCTCTTCCAGCTTACCATCGCCCTGGCAGCCATTTTCATCATCCTCGCGATTGTGTCGCTCCGGGTAAGCGCCTGATTTTCGGTAAAAGTCATGGATGCCGTAATAACCTTTACCACCGATTTCGGTCTGGCTGATGCCTGTGTCGCCATCCACCTTTCTCAACGCTGGAGCGGGCGATAAGGTAACAATTTGGGGTGCTTCTTAAGAAATAGTGCCGTTTTCAGGCTTCCCGCTATTGACAAATACGAGCGGTTTTGCTACTCTGCTAGTCAGGATAATTAAGGAGGTGCGGAGATGCAGGCATATTGCATGAAGTGCAGGAAAAAGGTAGAGATTAAAAATCCCCAATCGGTTACCCTCAAGAATGGACGCCCGGCGACTCAGGGTACTTGCCCTGCCTGTGGCACCAAGGTATTTCGTATCGGCAAGGGTTAATACTACTGCGGCGCTCCTCCGGTAACGGTATTGTAACCGAAATCAGCATCATTTTCGTAACTCCTGTATTAAGGGTTATCCGTCAGTAGGTCTGAAGTGAACCAGGGCTTACGAGGTAATTTTGAGGACACACGGATAACTTATATGGTTATTTGTGCGTAAAATTGACTAGGGAAGGCATGGCACGGGCTGTGCTTTCTTTCGTATAATGCCCGTTCACTGTTAGCGTTTTCTTTACTCCAGGACCACGCCAGTGCCGTAGGCGAGCACTTCAGCAGCGTTCTGCATAATCATTGAAGTGGTAAACCGGACACTGATTATGGCGTTAGCCCCCTGCCTCTCGGCATCCTCAATCATCCTCTGAATGGCTTCTTCCCTGGCTTCGGCCATCA
>JAGLTT010000024.1 GCA_023135135.1 Dehalococcoidales bacterium | reverse complement strand
ACAAAAGGAAAAAGGGCAGGCAACACTGAAAAGTATTCTTGATGAGGTATCCAAGGTGGTCGTCGGCAAGGATGATATTAAGGAGCTGCTGATACTTACCCTGCTGAGCCAGGGACACGTGCTTATAGAAGGATTACCCGGAACAGCCAAAACCACTGTCGCCCGGACTTTTGCACATGCCATCGGCGGTACGTTCAAAAGAGTCCAGGGCACTCCCGACATGCTACCCTCCGATATTCTCGGATTTTATCTCTATCGTGCTGACGGCAGCGCCACGTTTATGCCGGGGCCCATCTTCGCCAACGTGCTGCTGGCCGATGAGCTGAACCGCACCACCCCCCGTACCCAGTCCGCCCTTCTTGAGTCCATGCAGGAACAACAGGTTACCATCGAGCGGGAAACACATAAGCTGGAACATCCGTTCATCGTTATTGCGAGCCAGGTACCCTACGGCGGTGCCGGAACCTCCCAGCTCAGCGAGGTACAAACGGACCGCTTTATGTTCCGTGCGTGGAGCGGCCTTTCCACTCTGGAAGAGGAAGACCAGATTCTCAGGGATATCGATGCTATTACCGAGCCGCATGTTGAGGCCGTGACGGCACCGGCGGATATCGTACGGCTCCAGCAGGATGTCAAGAAGGTGCATGTCGCCGATAGTGTCCGCCGCTATATCCTGGA
The DNA here is from genome assembly GCA_023135135.1 of Dehalococcoidales bacterium. Classification (GTDB taxonomy): domain Bacteria; phylum Chloroflexota; class Dehalococcoidia; order Dehalococcoidales; family RBG-16-60-22; genus JAFGPF01. The sequence continues at coordinate 8,117 of JAGLTT010000024.1, read as the reverse complement.
TATTGTCGACAACCTGCGCCACCATCAGGATATAGTGCTGGGTCCCAGCACCCGCGCCGGCATCGCTCTGCTGAAAGGCGCCAGAGCCATGGCCTTCCTCCAGGAAAGAGACTTCGTCATTCCCGACGATGTGAAGAGACTGCTTGTCCCAGCCCTATCCCACCGCCTCCAGGTGAGCCCCGAAGCTGAAATGGAAGACATCAGCCCCGAGCCAATCATCAACGAGGTAGCTACCCAGGTCCCCGTACCGAAAATAGACAATGCATAGAGCATCATTCCAATTTTTATGTCAAATATATATATCGCTGGTTCTGCTGGCGGCTGCCGTAATGTCGCCGCTGCCCTATTTAGTACTGGCGCTGGTTCTGCTGCTGATAATTCTGTCTACTTTGATACGCCCGCAAACACCCAGGTTTAACATAGTAATAAACCTGGCAGTGATATTCCTGACGCCGCTGGTACTGGCACCGTTACTGGAAAATATGATAAACCTCCCGGTAATAGCTTCTCAAATCATAGCCGTCGTGTTCGTCCTGCCCATTTTATACCTGCTCGATTTTAACCTGAGAGAAAACGTCCGTTATACGCAGGTATCAAAAGCAAAAGGCGAAAGAAATACTACCTATACCTTCGTATCATTATTAATCGCGGTACTGGCCGTAATGCTGATAGTACCTGTGGTCAATCGTCCCGTCCTGCTCTTTACCGGCATCTCCCTGGCCCTGTACCTCCTGGGGGCGCTATCAGCGATACTGTTCACTATCCCCCGCCGTCCCTTTGCCACCAATACCATGCTGAGAAGAATTATAGTCGGCACCACCGGGAGCACCCGCCTGCTCCTGACCAGCCAAACCTGGGTAAAAATGCACAGCCAGTTGAGCTTCACCGTTCCCTGGGCACAGGTTACCCCACAGCATATTATACTCAGCGGAGGCAAAAATAATGTGGAAATCAGTTTCACTCCGCCACTGGCGGGGGAATCACGCCCTCAGCTCCAGATATCGGCGGTTGACCCGCGGGGTCTTATCCAGATAAACCAGTTACTTGAGCCACTGAACCTGCATATCATCCCGAGAGCACAATACGCCGAATGGCTGGCCAGGAAATATTTGGAACAAACAGGTTCAGGAGTGATTTCGGCAGCCAACCTGCCTTCTCAAGACCTTATAAAACCGAAGCGAGGCATTGAATACCTGGAAAGCCGTGCCTATCAACCCGGTGACACGCTAAGGGACATAGACTGGAAACATACCCTGAAACTTAGCCAGCTAATAGTAAGAGAATATCAGGAATCCAACGAGCAGGCAGCCATCATCGCCGTTAACCTCTCGGTGACCGATGCGGAGGCAGCCGACAACCTTGCCTTCAACCTGATAACCGTAGCCTTAACGACGGCGCGCGAAAAAATACCCACACTGCTGGCTGCCTACAACCACCAGAGTGTCGTCCTTAACACAGCTATCGTCGAACCGCTGGAAATGCTCAGGCAAGCACTATCATTACTCAGAGAAATTACGGTGGTAAAATTCGCTGACCGATATCTGGAACCGGCAGATATCGCCAAAATAAGACGAAATATCAGACAGCTCCAACAAACGGATTCTGAACCTGCCCAGCGACTGCTCGATATTCTCAATTTTGAACATCGCTCTATTGAGCAGGTAGCCAGGACCCACCCGGCTACCCTGGCTCTGGTGTCCGCTACCAGACAGGTATCGGCTCCGGCTATGATACTACTGGTATCGCAATTGAACCATGACGCCGAAGCTATCCTGGTAACCGCCGAGAAACTGGCCAAGATGAGATTCACTACTTTACCGATAGAATCGGTGTGATATCTATTCCACAGTGACGCTTTTAGCCAGATTCCTGGGGAAATCTACGGGGCAACCCCGTTCCCTGGCGACATAATAGGCAAGTAGCTGCAGCGCCACCGAATTCACCACGGGCGAAAACAGGGGGTCAATCTGGGGTAAGGTAATAACCGAATCGGCCAGTCCCTCCATGGTCTCATTCTCCTCGCCTACCAGTGCCAGTACCGGCGACTTTCTGGCTTTGATTTCCTTGATGCTGGTCACCATGGGCTCGCAGGTATTGTCCTGAGCCACGACAGCCACAACCGGTGTTTTATCCCCCAGCAAGGCGAAGGGGCCATGCTTTAACTCGCCGGCCGCATAACCCTCAGCGTGAATATATGAAATTTCTTTCAGTTTGAGGGCGCCTTCCAGGGCGACAGGGTAGTTTATACCCTTGCCGATGAAAAATACATTTTCGAATCCGGCTAGTTGACGGGCGCAATCGGCAATAGCCGCCTCATTGTCCAGTACCTGCTGGACTTTGACTGGCAATTGCCTTATCTCCAGAACAAGGTCATCCAATCTCCCGATATCAACCCGTGAGTAAGGCAAAGCCAGCCAGTACAGGGCGATAAGCTGCGCTATAAAAGTTTTGGTAGCCGCCACGCTTATCTCCGGACCCGCCCGGGTATAAATCGTACGGTCTACAATCCGACTGGCCGTGCTACCGACGACATTGGTGATGGCAATGACCTGGCAGCCTGCTTCCTTCAGCTTCCTTATTGACTTGAGCGCATCAATAGTCTCACCGGACTGGGTAATAACAATCGCTTTATTCCTGGCCGATACGTGCCCGCTGTAGTTAAATTCATCGGCCAGCTCGACTCTTACCGGTACATTCACCAGCCCTTCGATAATATACTTGCCGATAAGTCCGGCATGATACGAAGTGCCGCAGGCGAGTACCAGCATATCATCCATGCTGCTACCATCGTCCCCCGTCAGGTCGGCCGCCGGCTCCGCCGCCGAGATATACTCGGCGAGGGTATCCCGTATTACCTTGGGTTGCTCATGTATTTCCTTGAGCATGAAGTGCTCGTAGCCACCCTTCTGGGCATCCTCCACACTCCATAATATCTTATGTTCTTCCCGGATAATGCCGGCACCATTCTGCTTAACTTCTACAGTGTCGGCGGTAACCACAGCAACATCACCGTCTTCCAAATAGATAACCCGGCTGGTATAGTCCAGCAGGGCAGGCACGTCCGAGGCGATGTAATTCTCGCGGTCGCCAATGCCTATAATCAGCGGGCTATCCTTTCTGGCGGCTATCAGCCTGGGTTCATCCGCCATAAGCGCAATCATGGTATAGGAGCCCTCGATATCACTCAGGGCCAGTCCTACGGCTTTCTCGAAATCGCCGTTATAATACTTCTCAATCAGGTGGGGTATTACTTCCGTATCGGTCTGGGAAGTCAGATTATGCCCTTCTTCGGTCAACTGGTCCCTCAATTTCTGGAAGTTATTGATGACCCCGTTATGCACCACGGCAATTCGGCCTTTACAGTCGCATTGCGGGTGGGCGTTTAATTTAGACGGCTCACCATGGGTAGCCCAGCGGGTATGTCCGATGCCTGCCATGCCATCCAGCGTCGGCAACGCCCTGGTCAGAGCCTTTACCCTGACGATGTCCTTGTGGACCTCAATGCCGCTGGCCGATAGAGCAATACCGCAGGAATCATAGCCTCGATACTCCAACTTGCTCAAGCAATTAAGGAGAATCGGCTGAGCCTTTTTCTCTCCGATATATCCGACAATACCACACATAATTACTCAGTTCCTAGAGATTATTTTATTATGTCATTCTCGGGCTCGACCCGAGAATCCATACCACCACTCCCCCCTGGATTCCAGCTTTCGCTGGAATGACACCAAACCTGTAAAAAGAGTCCGGATTTACCTAATACACCAGGCTTTTGTCGGGCAGGCGACCGCTTATTATCTTAGACATCTGTATCTGGCAGTAGTTACCGACGATAACCCCCGGTTGAGCCGTGACGTTGCTTTCTACATTACAATCCTCGCCCATAATAGCGCCCACATTTATCGACGGGCTCTCACCATTGATTCTAACCTCGCTCTGTCCGCCGACGGCGGTAAAACGCCCCTTGAGCACACAACCTTTATCAATAACGGAGTCACTTATGATACTCCCAGCGCCAATGGTGACGTCATTACCGATAACGCTGTTTTTAATCTCGGTAAACGGGGAAATAACGACGTTATCGCCGATACTGGTAGCCGGCATGATACAGACATTCGGTCCGATATCACATCCCGACCCGATAACCGCCGGACCGTAGATACAGGAGCCGGACCGCACCACGGTACCTTCTCCTACCATGACCTTCCCCTTAATGGAAGCACCGGACTCAATGGTACCGCCCAGACTTACATCGATATTCCGGAGGACGGCATCATTGAGGCTGATGATATCCCACGGGTAAACCACGTCAAGCCAGGTGCCCTCGGTTTCCATGGCCTGGATGGTATAGCCTTCAGCTATCATGTTGTTCAGGGTGTCCGGGATATCCAGTACCGATTCGGTAAACTTAAAAATATCTCTGGTAAAGGCGTAAATACCGGTATTAACCACGTTGCTTACCGGCTCTTCCGGTTTCTCTACGATGTCCTTTACCTCACCACCGTCGATATTGACCACTCCGTACCTTACCGGGTCGCTCACCCTCTTGACCAGCACCGCTTCCGGCTTTATCTGCATAAAATCGGCGATAGTATGGGCTTCGATCAGGTTGTCTCCGGGCAGTACCAGGAACTCGTCTTCGGCCAAATCCTTTACCTGCGACAGGGCATGCGCCGTGCCCAACTGCGTCTCCTGAGTCACGTAGGTGATATCAACGCCGAAGTGCTCGCCGGAGCCCATATAGTCGTAAACCTGCTCTTTCCTGTAGCCGACCACGAAGATAATATTGCGGATACCGTTCTGGGCCAGGGACTCGACGACGAACTGTAATATCGGCTTGTCCGCGATGGAAAGCATCGCTTTCGGCCTGGTAACGGTAAACGGCCTGAGTCTCTGTCCCTCACCTGCGGCTAACACTATTGCCTGTTTCATAGACCACCTCTCAAAGTATCTTAGAATCCGGCAGGATTACCCCGCTGACCACCACCCCCGGCCCGATAAAGGTATTATTGCCAATCATACTGCCAACATTAATCGAGGCATTTATCCCGGTCTCAACACGGTCGCCGATGATTGCCCCCAGCTTGCGCCTTTTAGTATCGATGCCGGCTACCTGGATATTCGCCTTGTCCAGCCTCAGGTTAGCAATCTTGGTACCGGCGCCGAGGTTGCACCCTTCGCCGATAACGCTATCACCTATATAATTATGGTGCGGAATCTTGGTGTCTTTCATGATGATGGAGTTCTTAACTTCAACGGCAGCGCCGATATGACAGCCATCGCCGATAGCGGTCGAGGGGCGGATATAGCAGTTAGGCCCGACCTCGCAGTCCTCCCCGATGACCACCGGCCCAATGATATAGGCGCCCGACCTGACCACCGTGTTCTTGCCGATAGAGACAGCACCCTTTAATACCACGTTGTCCTCCACCTGGCCCAGGTTCTGCGCTTCCAGCCCGGCCAGCATGGACTCGTTGGCGGGCAGTAAATCCCAGGGGTAACTGATGTCCAGCCATGATGTTATCTCCTGGAAATGAAGGCCCTCTTTCGTATCCATCAGCAACTGCAGCGAGTCGGTTATCTCGTACTCGCCCCGCGGCGATTTCTCCGTCTGTGATATAGCCTCGAATATCTCCGGAGTAAACAGGTACAGCCCGGCATTAGCCATGAGGGTCGGCGGCTTCTGTGTTTTTTCATAAATGTTAGTAACTTTGTCCTCAGATAGCTCAACCATCCCCAATCCGCGGGGGTCTTCTACCTCGATGACACTCATCGTGTTGCGGCCATTTTTGAGCAGCCGCCCGATATCTTTCCGGCTGACCACGACATCGCCGTTGATTACCAGGAAGCTGCCGTCCACTATACCGGCCACCATTCTGATGGCATCCGCCGTACCCAGCTGCTTCCTCTGCTCGGAATAGGCGATAGTTACCCCCCACTTCTCTCCCTTACCAAAGTAACTCCGCACCTGTTCATCGCAGTAGCCGACAATGAAGATAAACTCCTTGATGCCGGCCTCTTTAGCCTCGATGAGCAGGTGCTCCAGAATGGGTTTATTGGCGACAGGCAGCATCACCTTGGGCCTGTTGCTGGTAAGAGGACGCATCCTGTTACCCTCGCCGGCCGCTAAAATAACCGCTTTCAATTCGCTCTCCCCCCGGTATCCACAGAATCCATGACCGCCGCGAGGCCGTTATCATATAACTGCTGCGCCCTCTCCCCGGTTTTCGCCTCAGCCGTCAGCCTGATTTTAGGCTCGGTACCCGAGGCGCGGACGAGCAACCAGCCATCCTTAAAGTTCATTTTAAATCCGTCGGTATTACTGACCGACAGCGGTTTCATAGCCATCAGGTTCGACTCCAGTCGGGGCATAGCCACGCCGTCGCTGGCAACACTCCCGCGAAGCAGAGGGTAAACGGGCACGGCATCGACCAGTTCCGAGAGTTTCTGCTGGCCGGCCAGGGCGGCGACCTGTGCCGCAGCATAAATGCCGTCGGGACATAGCGAGATAACGGGGAAAATCCAGCACCCCGATGTCTCCCCGCCGAAATCGCCGCCGTTCTTCAGCTCCTCGGACACCCAGGTATCCCCTATCTTCGTCCGCCTGACATTGAAACCCATCTCTTCGATAGCCATGGAAGCATCCAGCGTCGTCACTAAATCTTTGGCACCTACCGCCTGCGCCAGGACTGCCAGCAGCCTGTCACCGGAGACAAACCTGCCCCGGTCATCGACCGCCATCATGCGGTCGGCGTCACCGTCATGGGCAATACCGACACGGGCATTGGATTCTGTGACCGCGCGACATAACTCCTGTAAATTAGCTTCAATGGGCTCAATGTCGCGGGGGAAAAAGCCGCTGTTATAGCAGTTCAGAGTCACCACCTCGCAGCCGAGCCTTTCGAGCAGGCGCGGTGTGACTTCGGAGGCGGCGCCGCAGCCGGCGTCAACCACCACCTTGAGGTTCAATCCGGCCGGAAATCCGGGTAAGATACTGTCGATATGATGCTCGATGGCTCCGCTGTAGATATCACTGTGTTTAATCTCCTCCCAGCGGGCAACCTCGAACGATTCGTCCGAGACCGCTTCCTCAATCTGCACCTGCTGGAGGGAATCGAAGGAAGAGCCGTCCGGGTTCAGGAGTTTTATACCGTTGTATTCCGGGGGATTATGCGAGGCGGTAATCATCACACCGGCATCGAACTCGCGGGTGATAAAGGCCAGAGTCGGCGTGGGCGTTATACCGGCATCACTGCAACGGGCACCCCCCGCCAGCAGGCCGGAGATAACGGCGTGTTTCATGGCATCGCCGGACGTCCGGGTGTCCGTACCCACGACCACGTTGCCGTGGTTCCTGCCCACCGCCAGCCCCACGCGGAACGCCAGAGCAAGCAGGTCTCTATCGAAAACGGCCCGTATGCCGGAGGAGCCAAAAAGCTTCATATTACATTAATTCTACTACTATCGTGACAAATGTCAACCAAGAGAACCCTGAGGTTGAGGAAACCCCCTGGCATCCAACCGCACATGTTAGAACGCGCTGTGATGCCAGTTGAGATAACTTAATTTATCGCCCTTTTCTCAGGGCTATTCAACAGCCGTATCTATTTCCGGGAGCACGAGGTCCAGCCCCTGTCCGGACGGTATGACAATGACCTTGATATCCTCTCCCAGCCTGTCGAGTAAGATATACTGCAATACCTGAGGAGTTAGCGTTCGGTCGATAGCCTCATTAGCGGCAACCTGAGCATCGGTGACCACACGGATGTACTCGGCCTCACCTTCCGCCTTGGCGATTCGCGCGTTGGCTTCTCCCTTTGCCTGGGCTTCCGCTTGTTCGGCTTCTACCTTAACGCGTTCCAGTTTATTCCTCGCTTCGAACACCGCCTGCTCGGCGGCAACCTTGGCTTCGATGGCGGCGATGAACGTGGTACTGAACTGGAACTCGGTTATGGATACCGCCTCGGTGACAATACCGCGCTCCAGCAGTCGTATCGAAAGGTTCTGGGTAATGGCCGCCTTGACCTCTTCACGTTTCAGGATAAGGTCTTCGGCGTTGAACTTGGCGGTCACCTGCTTGATGGTCTCCTGAATGGCCGGAGCGGCTATCCTGTCAA
>JAGLTT010000023.1 GCA_023135135.1 Dehalococcoidales bacterium | reverse complement strand
CCAGGTCCTTGCCGACCTTGTTTTTGTCGACATCGAAGGCAGCCACGAAATTGATATCGCTGATGTGATAGCCCCCCAGGTTGACGTGCATCAGCCCCGGTACGAATTCGCCCTCCTTGGCGTTGTGATAGTAGTGAACACCCTGTATGAATGACGAGGCGCAGTTGCCCACGCCGATTACTGCGACGTTTATTTTCTCCATGTTACAATATCCTCCCCTTTCAAATGAGATGATGCTTGAATTCCATTAAGCACCGATTTGAACTATACCCCCTTTAGGCACAGGCTGTCAAGACCTGTGAGTAGTTCAGCGTACTAAACAAGCACCTTCTTGGGCTGCCATATTCCCTTTTCCGGGATATACCGTAGAATCCCCAGGAAGCGCCCGTCCACGGCATAGGCGCGGCAGTATTTCTGCCGGGTATCACATTTAACGTCTTGGCCCAGTGCCACGGCACTGCCGTTTTTGATTGTTTCCTCGGCTTCATAGTCTACGACCACCGCTTGATAGTCCTGTAGCACGATATCAATGGGATAAATAAAATGCTCCCAGTACCCGTAGAGGAATGCTTCCTCCAGTTGCATTGTGGTAACGGCGTCCTTGATATCGAAGAGACCGCAACGGGTACGCACCAGGCTCTTGAGATGGGCCCCGCAGCCGAGTGACTGCCCCAGGTCGTTGGCCAGCGACCTGATATACGTGCCCTTGCCGCATTCCACTTCCACGGTGGCCACCGACGATTCCCACGCAATAAGCTCCAGGCGGTGGATTTTCACCGTGCGGCTCTTCCGCTTGACCTCTATGCCTGCCCGCGCCAGCATGTAGAGCGGTTTTCCCTGGTGCTTCACGGCGCTGTACATCGGCGGGGTCTGCTGGATGGAGCCCCGGAAACCTTCGAGGGCGGACTCCACTTCAGCGCGGCCGATTTTCGAGGCGTCTCCACGCCGGGTAATCTTGCCGCTGCCGTCGTAAGTATCGGTGGCGGTGCCCAGTTCTATCTCGGCGCGGTACACCTTGGTGGTATCTACCAGGAATTCGACGATGCGTGTCCCCCGCCCGAGGCAGACCGGCAGGACCCCGGTGGCGTCCGGGTCGAGGGTGCCGGCATGGCCGACGTGCCTCTCGCCGCTGAGGCGTTTCACCATGGCCACCACGCCGAAAGATGTCTTGCCCGGGGGTTTATTGATGTTCAGTATGCCGTCCAAGGTCAGTCCTCATATTCTGCGCTGGCCTGGTCGATGAGACGCAGTATGCGGTCGCCGTGCTCGATGGAGTTATCCCAGTGAAAGCTCAGTTCAGGGGTGCGCCGCAGGGTTACGTTTTTCGCCAGCTCGGAACGCAGGAAACCGGAGGCGGCGTTCAGCACTCCCAGTATCTTCTGTTCATGTTGCTGCCCGCCGAAGCAGCTGACGAAGACCTTGGCATATTTGAGGTCTGTGGAAGTGTCAACCGCGGTTACGGTGACGAATTCATCGAGTCGGGGGTCTCTAAGCTGGTGCAGGATTAACTCGCTGATTTCCCGCCGAATGAGGGTATTTACGCGTTCGATGCGATGTGCCATAAGCTGAAGTCCGGATATCTGTCGCTACCCGGATTTTTCCATCCTATAAAATTCCAGCGTGTCACCGACCTCGAAATCGTTGAAGTCCTTGATACCCACGCCGCACTCGTAGCCGGCGGTTACTTCTTTGGCATCGTCCTTAAAGCGTTTCAGGCTGCTGACCGTGGATTCGGCCAGAACTTCCTTGCCCCGGTGTACCCTGACGGAAACATTGCGGGTTACCTTGCCGTCGGTGATGTATGAACCGGCTGCCTTGGCGCCTTTACCGGCCGAAAAGACCGCCCTGACTTCGGCGCGCCCGTCGATGACCTCGACATACGTAGGTTCGAGCATGCCCTTCAGTGCTTTGGTTATATCGTCGGTCAGATTGTATATCACGTTGTAGTGACGGATATCCACGCCGCTGGTAGATGCCAGATTACGGGCGCCTTCCGCGGCGGTGACATTAAAGCCGATGATAAGTCCGTTGGAAGCCGTCGCCAGCATGACATCGCTCTCGGAGATATTACCAGTGCCGCTGTGGATAAGTCTGACCTTTACTTCATCCATGCCCAGCTGTTCCAGGGAGCCCCTAATAGGTTCGATACTGCCTTGAACATCCGTCTTGAGAATGACATTGAGTTCCTTCACCTTGCCGGCGCTTATCTGGTCGTAGAGCGTATTCAGGTTGACCGCTTCCCCCCCCTTGGCGGCTTTTTCTTCCATCTCCGCCTTGTTCCTGGCGAGCAGGGCCTGGGCATGACGTTCGTCGGCTACGGCCGTTAGAGTGTCTCCGACCTGCGGTACTTTGCCTAGTCCCAGGACTTCGGCGGGCGTGGATGGCTCGGCCTTCTTTATCCGCTTACCCACGTCGTTGAACATGGACCTTACCCTGCCCCAGGTACTGCCCACGACTACCGTATCGCTCTCTTTCAATGTCCCCGACTGTATTAATATCGTTGCCAGCGGCCCGCGGTTCTTGTCCATCTTGGCTTCGATAACCACTCCGGCGGCGGCCCGGTCCGGGTTCGCCTTCAGTTCCTCCATTTCCGCCACCAGCAGGACGCTTTCCAGCAGTTCCTTGATGCCCAGCTTCTCTTTGGCGGAAATTTCCGCGGATACTATCTTGCCTCCCCATTCCTCGATTAACAGTCCGGCTTCGGACAGTTGCTGTTTTACCAGGTTCGGGTTGGCATTATCTTTATCGATTTTGTTAATGGCCACGACGATAGGCACTTCGGCGGCCCGGGCGTGATTAATCGCTTCGATAGTCTGCGGCATGACGCCGTCATCGGCGGCGACCACCAGGATGGTGATATCGGTGATATTGGCTCCGTGGGCCCGCATGGCCGTAAAGGCTTCATGTCCGGGTGTATCCAGGAACGTAATCTTCTGCCCGTCTACCGTTGCCTGGTAGGCGCCGATATGCTGGGTGATGCCTCCCGCCTCCGAGTCCACCACGTTAGTCTGCCTGATGGCATCGAGCAGTTTAGTCTTGCCGTGGTCGACATGCCCCATAACCGTTATTATGGGTGGACGTGGCTGCAGGTTCTCGGCTTCTTTACCATAGTGCTTCTTGAGCTTCTTGCTCTCTTCGGCGGCCTTCGCCATCTGCTGGTCTTTCAATGGCTTGAAGCGCGGTTTGAAGCCGAAGCCGGTTATGATGGCGGCGGCTGTATCATAGTCGATAACCTGGTTGATGTTGGCCATGATGCCGTTGCGCATCAACTGCTTGATAACTTGGATGGAATCTACCTGTAACAGGTCGGCCATCTGCCTGACGCCTATCGAGCGCGGAATATCGATTACGGGCACTTTTTTGGCTTCTGCCGTTTCTTTGGCGGCTGCGGTTTCTTTGGTTGCCACCGTTTCTTTGGTGGCTGCGGTCTCTTTAGCCGCCGCCGTTTTTTTAGCTGCTGCCGTTTCTTTAGCCGCTGCGGTTTCTTTGGCTGCTGCCGTTTCTTTGGCTGCTGCTGTTTCTTTAGCCGCTGCCGTTTTTTTGGTGGCTGCCGTTTCTTTGGCTGCCGTCGTTTCTTTAGCCGCTGCTGTTTCTTTGGCCTTCTTTTCCGCTGCCGGCGCTACCTTATTCTCTTGCTTGCTGGCTCTAGGCACTGGCTATCTCCTTCAGCAGGTCTTTTCCGTTTCTGGCAAGCTGTTCGCGGTTATCCTGGGTAAGATTGCATCTTAAGGTGTGTTCCAGTTGCTTGCCTTTCATGGCGCTTTCCCAGCACTCCGGGTCTGGGCAGATATAGGCGCCCCGACCATCCTTTTTACCGGAAACGTCTATTTCTATGTCTCCCCCGCGCGTACGCACCAGCCTCACCAGCTCCTTCTTGGCCCTTACTTGGCGGCAGGCCACGCAGGTGCGCTGGGGTATCGATTTTACCGCAGGGTGGCTACTCGAAACTTTCCTCGTCCTCCTCAACAGTGAAGTCCCGACGGCCCTTTCTGGCTTTTACGCCGTCCTCAGTGGTATCCTTGGCATAAGTGCCCTTCTTTTTCTTCTTTGCTTTGCCTGTTTTGGTGCTGGCCTTGGTCCGTCTGGGTGCCATAATATCTTCAGCAAATCGCAAAGCCGATTTTCCTTTGTCCTCCGGCTGTTCGAGGATAATTGGCGGAGCCATGAGTACTTCTTCCTCCACCACCTCTGCCTCGGCCTCACCCTCTGCCTCTTCTGCCGCAGGTTCCTCGGCGACTAACGGTTCTTCACCCGGAAGGGTCAGATCCGCCAGTATCTCTTCGGGGATGGCCTCCCCCGCTACGGCTTCGACGACTTCCTCTGCTTCTGCTATGACTGCTTCCTCTTCGGCTGCCTCGGGTGCTGCCTTGGCCGCTTCGAGCTTCTCGGTTTCGGCCATGGAGACACTCTTGATATCGATTCTCCAGCCACTGAGTTTGGCGGCAAGCCTGGCGTTCTGTCCTTCTCTCCCGATGGCCAGCGAAAGCTGTTTATCCGGGACGATTACCGTAGCGGCCTGCTCCTCTTCATTCAGTCCCACGCTGACGATGTGCGCCGGGCTCAGGGCGTTGGCGATAAACGTAGAAGGGTTGTCGTTCCACTGGACGACGTCTATTTTTTCGCCGTTCAGCTCGCTGACGATATTCTGTATCCTGATACCGCGCAGGCCGACGCAGCAGCCCACCGGGTCGATGCCTTCCTGTTTGGCGGCTACGGCTATCTTGCTCCTGAAACCGGCCTCACGGGCGATGGACTTTATCTCCACCGTGCCGTTATAGACCTCCGGGACCTCCAGCTCGAAAAGTCGGCGCAGCAGTTCCGGATGAGAACGCGATACGATTACTCTGGGGCCCTTGCCGGTGCGCGCCACCTGTAAAAGGACTACCTTGAGGCGCTGGCCGACGCGATAGCGTTCGGTACGCACCTGCTCGGGTGTCGGCAGAATGGCTTCGGTCCTGCCCAGGTCGATATTCACCTGTCCCATTTCGAAGCGCTGGACTACCCCGCTGACAACTTCCCCCTCTTTATCGGCGTACTCTTCGAAGATTGCGCTGTGCTCGGCTTCATGGAGGCGTTGCAGGATAACCTGCTTGGCGGTTTGCGCCGCGATACGTCCGGCATTGGCCGGTGTAGACTCCACCATGACAGCGTCGCCTATCTGGGCATCTTCTTTGAGTTTCTTTGCCTCTTTCAGGGAAATTTCGTAAGCCGGGTCGGCAGGTTTGTCCACGACTTCTTTTTCGGCCCATACTTCAACTGCGCCGCTGTTCGGATTAATCTTGACGGCTATGTTCTGGCTGGCGGCGAAGGTGTCCTTCTTATAGGCCGACACCAGTGCCGCTTCTACGGCCGTAAGTACCACGTCTTTCGGCAGGTTCTTCTCCGCCGAAAGCTGCGTTATGGCGAGCAAAAAATCGCTCTTCATTTCGGATTAAAACCTCCGATATACTTATTCGATTAAAGTAACAAAAAAGTGGGAATCAAACCCACTTCACTACACTGTTATTCTTATCTTTGCAAAATTATTATAACACGGTTTTTTTCAATATGCAAGATAAAAGACACTAAAATTTTATAGCTATTTATTTTATTATTTTATTTACCCCCGCCCCCCCCGTTGGTATCTTATCCCACCCAGGCTGCCCTCGTATCATCAGCGGCTTATCCCGTGCGATATCCCCTCTCCCCCAGCCAATGTTATAAACCTTCGCCTAGAAATCCCTCCCTTAGTGGGTTATAATGAATATATTGGCGTGTAAATTCTCCTTGAATATAAGGAGACACGGAGTTGGATATCGATAAACTGAAGACCGCTGTTATCGGGGAGATAGACGCTCGCTACCGTGAGTTCGGTAAGCTGAGTAAGAAACTGCATGATAACCCCGAAGTGGCTTTCGAGGAGCAACAGGCTTCTGCCTGGCTGGCGGAATTCCTTGAGCAGAACGATTTTAACGTGGACAGGGGCATCTGCGAACTGCCCACGGCCTTTCGCGGAAGGTACGGCAAAGGGAAGCCGGTCATCGCCTTTCTCGCCGAATATGATGCCCTGCCCAAACTGGGTCATGCCTGCGGTCACAACCTCATAGCTACCAGCTCCGTCGCCGCCGCGGTGGCTTCGCGGAGGGCTGTGGACGAGCTGGGTGGCAGTATCATGGTCTTCGGCACTCCCGGCGAGGAACTGTACGGCGGGAAGGCCATCATGGCGGAGAGGGGTGCCTTTACCGACGTTGATATGGCCATGATAGCCCATCCGGGCGGGGGTAACACGGTGGTGATGAACACCCTCGCCTGCGAGACGCTGGAAGTTGAGTTTATCGGTAAGGCGGCCCATGCCGCCGCCGAGCCGGAGACCGGTATCAATGCCCTGGAGGCTATGATTCAGTCCTATAACGCCATAAATTCGCTGCGACAGCATATCAGGGACAGGGCGCGCATTAACGGAATCATTACCGACGGCGGTGAGGCGCCTAATATCGTTCCGGCCCACACCGCCGCTACTTTTATCGTGCGCGCCGAGGATGATGCCTATCTCGATGAGCTGAAGAAAAAGGTGATTAATTGTTTCAGTGGCGCGGCAAAGGCCACCGGTGCTAAACTTAAATATAAGTGGGGAGAGCACTACGCCGCCATGTTCAATAACCTGACCATGGCCCGGCTTTTTAAACAGAATATGCAGTCGCTGGGACGCAGCATACGTCTCGGAGATAATACCATGATGACTTTCAGTACCGATGTGGGCAATGTCAGCCAGCTGGTGCCGACTATTCAGCCGCTGGTAGCCGTTGCCCCGCACGATATTCAGTTGCACACCCCGGAGTTCGCCCGGGTCACCGCCTCGGAGGACGCTCTACGCGGTCTTCTCGATGCGGCCAGGGCCATGGCGATGACGGTCGTGGATATCCTGGCCGGTCCGGATACGGCCGCAAAGGTCTGGGAAGAGTTCCGCAAAGGCAAATGACCCCTCTATGGGAATGTTAGCGTTGTAGAGAGATTATGGAAGTATTTTTGGGTATTGATGTCGGCTCCGTTACCACCAAGTTCGCCGTGCTGAACGCGGTCGACGAACTGATTGCCGATTTATATCTGCCCACCGGTGGCAGGCCCGTGAACATGGTGCAGCAGGGACTGCGGCAAATCGGGCGGCAGTTACCGGCAGACGCTGAAATCAGGGGCGCGGCTACAACCGGTAGCGCCCGTTACCTGGCCGGGGCGCTCGTCGGCGCCGACCTTGTTAAAAACGAGATTACCTGCCAGGCTGTCGCCGCCGTTGATACGGTCCCGGATGTCCGTACGGTCATTGAAATCGGCGGGCAGGACAGCAAGATTATCATTGTCCGGGACGGCATGGTGGCGGATTTCGGTATGAACACCGTATGCGCCGCCGGCACGGGCAGCTTTCTCGACCATCAGGCGGGCCGACTTAACATGAGCATCGAAGAGCTGTCTCGGCGGGCGTTGCTCGGCAGCGACTCGGTTCGGATTTCCGGTCGCTGCACCGTTTTCGCCGAGTCGGACATGGTGCATAAGCAGCAGACGGGACATAACGTTGACGATATTATTTATGGACTCTGCCGCGCGCTGGTACGCAACTACCTCAGCGATGTCGGCTCGGGCAAAGATATACAGTCGCCCGTGGTCTTTCAGGGTGGGGTCGCCTTTAATCAGGGTATTGTCAGGGCCCTGCGGGAAGAGTTTGATACGGAGATAATCGTGCCCCCGCACCACGAGGTTATGGGCGCTATCGGCGCGGCCCTGCTGGTGCATGAGCACGCCGCTGTCAGCCGTAACGGCTGTCGGTTCAGAGGATTCGGCGTCGGTGAAATAGAATATCGGACATCATCGTTCGAATGTCAGGCCTGTCCCACCGCCTGTGAAATCGTCCGGATTTCCGAGGACGACCGGGTTGTCGCCTGCTATGGTGGGCAATGCGACATGTGGGAAGAAAGTATTGTTGGTCAGGGAGATAAGCAATAAGTGATAAGAATCGCGGTTGATGCTGCCGGTGGCGACTACGCCCCCCACGAAGTCGTCAAGGGTGCCATAAAGGCGGCCCACGAATATGAGGTTGAAATCGCCCTCGTAGGACGGAGAAGCGTTCTACGCAAACTGGCGCTGAAATCCGTGGGCAAAGCTCGTGTTAAGATTGTAGATGCCAAGCAGGTCATAGATTTTAACGAACACCCCATTAAGGCGATTCAAAACAAACCTGATTCGTCGATAGTGGTGGGCATCAACCTGCTCAAGAAGGGTAGCGCCGATGCTTTTATTTCGGCGGGGAATACCGGGGCGGTAGTGGCGGCGTCGCTGCTCACTCTCGGCAGGGCAAACGGTGTCAACCGCGCCGCCATCGGCTGTTTACTGGATACCATATCGTCCTTCCCGGCCTTGCTGGTGGACGCCGGAGCCAACTCGGACTGTCGTCCAGAGCACCTTCTGGAATTCGCCAGGCTGGGTTCTATTTACAGCAAATACCTTCTCAATATCGAATCGCCCCGCGTCGGCCTTCTCAGTAATGGCGCCGAAGAGGGTAAGGGCAACCGTCTGGCGCGGGAGACCTACCGGCTTCTGAAAAACGCCGCCGATATTAATTTCATCGGCAATATGGAAGGGCAGGATATCGTCAAGAGGACCTCCGATGTCTTCGTGACCGATGGCTTTACCGGTAATGTTGTCATCAAGACCATCGAGGGTTTCAACGATAATTTCCTGTTATCGGTGCGGCAGTTGGGGCATGTTTTTTCCAGCGCCTCGCGCATCCGCGCGCGCGACCTGCTTCGTGATATCGGGCTGGGTTCCTGGACAAAAAAAATGGACTATACCGAATACGGAGGGGCCTGTCTCCTCGGCGTGAACGGTAATGTTATTATCGCGCATGGCCGCAGTCAGTCCAAAGCTATCAAGAATGCCATCGGTCTCGCCAAGGAGACCGTAGAACGTGG
>JAGLTT010000022.1 GCA_023135135.1 Dehalococcoidales bacterium | reverse complement strand
TCTTCAACAACATGCTGGCCGTGGACAACTTCGCCATCTTCTTCAAGATGCTCTTC
The DNA here is from genome assembly GCA_023135135.1 of Dehalococcoidales bacterium. GTDB lineage: Bacteria > Chloroflexota > Dehalococcoidia > Dehalococcoidales > RBG-16-60-22 > JAFGPF01. The sequence goes on along the minus strand of JAGLTT010000022.1, from coordinate 8,923 downwards.
GCCGGAATCGCCTTCCTGGTTATCCTGGCCTCCTCTGATTACATTGAAAAGTTCTCCCGCTTCCAGGGAGAGTACTACGCCCTGATATTACTCTCAACGCTGGGCATGATGCTGATGGCGGCCACCGCCGACCTGATTTCTCTCTATATCGCTCTTGAATTGACCAGCATTTCGCTCTACGTACTGGTAGGCTTCCTGAAGGACCGTAAATCGACCGAGGCCTCGCTGAAGTACCTGCTGCTGGGGGCGATAGCCTCGGCGATACTGCTCTACGGCATGGCGCTGGTTTTCGGCTTTACAGGACAGACACAGCTGGGAGCCATTGCCCAGTCCATTCAAGCGATGTCGCTGGACAATATCCTGGCCAGTCCGGCGCTGCTGATGGGTATCGTCATGCTGATAGCCGGATTCGGCTTCAAGATTGCGGCCGTCCCCTTCCAGATGTGGGTGCCGGACGTCTATGAAGGCGCGCCGACACCGGTAACCGCCTATCTTTCCGTGGCCAGCAAGGCCGCCGGATTCGCCATTATCCTGCGCGTTTTTTACTCCGCCTTCGGCATACCGGACTGGTTGAGCATGAACTGGGGCATAATATTCGCCGCGCTGGCGGTCATCAGCATGATTATCGGGAATGTCGTCGCCATTCCCCAGACCAATATCAAACGCATGCTGGGGTACTCCAGTATTGCCCAGGCCGGTTATCTGATGGTGGGGCTGGCAACCTTGGGCTTCGCTGCCACATCGAGTGTCCTGGGGCAGAGCGGTATTCTCTTCTTCCTCGCCAGCTATTCACTGACCAACCTGGGGGCTTTTATTGCCATCATCGCTATCACGAATAAGATTAACAGCGATGATATTACCGACTTCGCCGGCATGGGCAAGCGGGCGCCTTTACTGGCACTGGCCCTGACCTTCTGCCTGATTTCACTTATCGGCATGCCGCCGGCGGCCGGTTTCATGGCTAAATTCTACATCTTCAGCGCCGCGGCGCAGAACGACCTGCTGTGGCTGGTGGTTATCGCCGTGCTCAACAGCGTTATCTCGGCTTACTACTATCTCCGCGTGGTCAAGGTCATGTGGCTCGGGGAAGCGGCTTCCGAGGAGAAGGTGCCGTCCTCCGGCGCACCGCGACTGGCGCTGTTCCTCTGCTGCCTGGGCGTCCTGCTGCTGGGCATCATCCCCGGCCTGGTGATGAAAATGGCCGAGTTTGCCGGCAAGCTTTTTGCTTTCTAGTCGAAGGACTTTTCAGTCCGACGCAAATCGGACTCGGGTACTTCAGTCTTAAGCCAGCAGGTGACTCAGCAGAATCCTGAAGGCAATAGCCAGCAATATAATCGCGCCGATGGTCTCAGCCCGCCTGCCAATCAGCTTGCTGGCCTTTTTACCCAATACAAATCCGATTGCCGTAGCAATAAATGCAACCACGCCGATAGTCGGGCTGGCCAACGCAATATTCACTTTCAGGAACGCGAAGGACAGGCCGACCGCCAGGGCATCGATGCTGGTGGCTATAGATAACGTAAGAAGCAGGAGGCCTCTGGTAATATCCACCACTTTTTCCTCGCCTCGCTCGGGGCGTAACGATTCCCAGAGCATCCTGCCGCTGACAACCGCCAGTAAAACAAAGGCCACCCAGTGGTCATAATCCGCGATATACTCCACTACCGTTCTTCCCACCAGCCACCCCAGGACGGGCATTATAGCCTGAAACAATCCGAACATGAAGGCCACACGGAATATCTGTACCCGTGAATGGTTTTTCTGGGAAACACCGCCACCCAGAGCTACAGCGAAGCAGTCCGCCGATAGTCCGATAGCTATGAAGAAAATGGAGAGAAAATCGCTGCCAATCACCACCTAAGTATGACATATTTTGAGACAATTCCCCAAATTGATTAAAATAAAAGTATCCTGATACATTCGGGTACTTTCCTCTCACCGTTATAGAACCATAGTACTATTTCATCTATCGTTCCCCTACCAAAGGACTATTCATTATTATCTTAGGTACTATTACAATGAGAGTGAACGTGCATCATGTATAAGATGGAGGACGTTTTTCTTGCCCGGTTATCCTAAAAAAACGAAGAAACTCTTAGCCAGGACCGCCGTGGTATTACTGGCTTTTGTCCTGGGGACGGCTTTATCAGGCTTTCACTACATGGCGGCATCCGCCGCCGACGGTCCAGACCTTATCGTGCAGAGTATCACCATGTCACCGCAGGACCCGGCGTTAGACGATATGGTAACTATCACGGTAACCGTTAAGAACCAGGGCAATACGGCAGCTGGTACCAGTCATGTTGTCTGCTACGTTGATAGTACTATCCTGGCTACAAAATTCATCGACTCGGTCGTCGCCGGCACTATGAAAACCACCATATTTACATGGACGGCTCAGGCGGGTCCGCATACCATCAAGGCCGTGGCCGACTCCAGTGAAATGGTTGCTGAGACCGACGAAAACAACAATATAAAGACGTTCACCATGTCGACACTGGCGCCCGATTTAATCGTACAGTCGATTACATGGTCGCCGGATACGCCCTCAAGAGGCGATAGCATTGTTTTCACCATTACCATCAGGAACCAGGGCAACAGCAGGGCCCGCCCCAGCACCGTACATCTATATATCGATGGAATATCCAGGGGTTACCAGGATATTACCGCCATCGACTCCGGTGGCACCGTCACGCAAACTCATAACTGGACAGCGCTATCAGGTCAGCATTCTATTAAAGCGTTTGTTGACGATAAAAACCAGGTTCACGAAGACAACGAGACCAATAATGAATTAACATCAACCTTTACCACCCTGCCTCCCGACCTGGTAGTACAGGGCATTACCTGGGAGCCGGAAAATCCATCAAAGGACGATGTAGTTACCTTTACGGTGACCGTTGAGAACCAGGGAAGTGGCCGGGCCGATCCATGCCACCTGGCCTATTTCATTAATAACGAATACCAGTCCTCATTGGCGGTCAGCTCACTGGAGACAGGTATCTCCTCCAATATCACCTTTACCTGGACGGCTTTATCCGAGGCGCACGATTTTAAAGCGATCGTCGATTACTACGGGAACGTAATTGAAAGTGATGAGAACAATAACGAGAATACAGCAAGCTTCCTGACCCTTGCCCCCGACCTTGTTGTCGAAGAAATAACCTGGCTGCCGACAGACGCCGCTGCCGGTGATACCGTAACATTTACCATAACTATTAAAAACCGGGGCATCGGCAGGGCCGAAGCATCCCATGCCGCCTACTATATCAGCGGAGGCTACCAAGGGTACCTGAATATCGCTGCTATAGAGGCTGACGCTGAAGCAACCGTAACGATACAGTGGCTGGCCACAACCGGTTCGCATACCATCAGTTTCGTCGTCGATCATGACAGCATGTTAGTCGAGACTTACGAAGATAATAATAAACTGACCGTTACCATCCCCATTATTCCTCCGGACCTGATTATTCCTGAGATAAGCTGGTCACCGGAGAACCCCGCCATAGGAGAGACCGTAACCTTTACGGTAACTTTAAAAAACCAGGGCGGGGGCAAGGCAGATAGCTTTTATGTTGCCTATTACATGGATGACACTCTGCTGACTTTAGACCATGTTGTCAATATGGTATCCGGCGTTTCCGAAAACGTGACCTGCACCTGGACATCACAAAACGGCCACCATACCTTCACGGCATTTGTCGACTCAAAGAAGCAGGTTACCGAAAATAACGAAAATAATAATGAAAGTTCGGTTACCATCGCCCCCAACATGCCCGATTTAATCGTCGGTACTGTTACCTGGTCGCCAGCAGACATGCCCGCGGGCGAAGAAGTTACCTTCAACATCAATATAGAGAATCAGGGCAGCCTCGAAGCCGGGCCCTCGCGTGTTAATTACTACGTTGACGGTGCCATCGCCGGTTATGCCGATATCGTGCAACTGGATGCCGGCGCCACGGTGACGGAACAATTAATCTGGGCTGCCACGACCGGGCACCACACCATCGAGATAGTGACTGATTCCTCCGACCAGATTTTTGAAATTGATGAAGATAACAACTCGAAGGTAGTAACGCTACCCCCACCCGACCTGATAGTTGAGGACATCACTTGGTCGCCGCTGGACGCATCCATAGGGGATACCATAACCTTCACCGGTACCTTTAAGAATCAGGGCAGCAGCCAAACGCAAAACACCCAGGCAACCTGCTATGTTGATAGCCTGCCTGTTAGTTTACTGGACCTGCCGGAGATAGAGCCAGCGGCTTCCGTTACCAGGACTTTCGAGTGGGTTGCCGAGCCAGGCATACACAGTATTCAGATAACTGCCGATATAGATAACCGGGTTACCGAGGTCGATGAGACCAATAATAATAAAGAGATGGACTTCTCGGCGATGGCTCCCGATTTAATTATTGAAGATATCAGCTGGCTCATGGATTACCCGCTGATAAGCGATGATGTAACCTTTACCATCACCATAAAGAATCAGGGCAGCGATACGGCCAGCGGCTCTCAACTGATGTATTCTATCGACGAGCTCTCTGACGTGTACAAGGATATAGGGCCGATACCTGAGGGGGAAACATCCACCGTAACGTTCAACTCAATCCTTGAGTCTGGACCACATACGATTAATGCGTCTATCGACCCCGATGATGAAGTCTCCGAACTCGAAGAAACGAATAATGACAAGGTGCTGGATTTCTCTACCAGCGCCCCGGACCTTATCATAAAAACAATCAGCTGGTTGCCGTTAGGCGCCGTACCCGGGGATACGATAACCATTACCGCCCAGGTAGAAAACCGGGGTAGAGACCCGGCTATCAACCCGCGCCTGACTCTCCATATAAACGGTTCTCCCGCTGGTAATGTCGATATCGCGGAGATAGCCGCGGGCGCTACGTTAACCGGGGACTTCACCTGGACCGTCGAGGCGGGTGTACATGAAATCAGTGTTTTCGCCGACATGGATGAGCTGGTACTTGAAAGCAATGAGACAAATAATGCGAAATCCCGGACTTTGACTATCGAAGAACCGGTGGCACCGGTTAAAGTTCCCAAGCTGACAACGAGTTCTTCAACCAATAACGGGCTACTCGGAGGCACCTGGTGGTTACTCCTGCTCGTGGCCGCGTTACTCGGTGGTGGGGCTTTTATCGCAGCGCTGAAATCTTTCAGGAAGAAATAAGCCTTGCAGTCCTGCTCAACGATACCCGCCACAACAGGACACAGATATTTCCACTGCCGCATCAACATCCCGGTAATCTCCTGCATCTCCTGATAATCACCTGTGCTTGTCAGCTTGCTCTTCTTACCCTATAATAGAACCGACTAACTTTCACTTGCGCCCAGTAGCACTGCAAGGAATATCCTTTGAAAAGAATCGCCGGTTTTATCTACGACCACGCAAAACTCATCATTGCCCTCGTTATTGTCTTCAATCTTGTTTCTCTGGCGTCCTTTTTCCGCTTCAACCTGGATACCGATTTTTTAACCTTTTTCTCCGAGGGAAACCCGAAAGCGGAGGAATACCACCAGCTTAACGCTAAATACGAGACCGGCGAGACTATCTCTATACTTATCGAACAGGACGGTTCGCTCCTAGATAAAGAAAGCCTCCTGGAAGTCTTTCACCTTCAAAAGGAGATAGAAGCCATCGACGGTGTGGCCATGGTTCAGGGGTTTATCCCTCCGGAAATAATGGCCGGAGTCGGCGTCACCAGTGTCGATGAAGCCTACATAGAGGAGAATTACGATACACTTAAAGGCTTTATCGAAAACAAATATTTCATGGCCGACCAGTTTTTAACGGAGGATACCCGTAACGGCATACTCATCGCCAGTGTCGCGGTGGATGCGGATGCCGACAGTGTTGTCGATTCTCTTAAAGAGATGGTCGAGGACAGTCCTCTGAGCTTATCCCTGGCCGGCAACGAGGTGATAAAAGATACCATATGGGGATACCTCTTTATGATTCTCTGCATACTCCCTCCCTGCGCTATCGTTCTGGTGCTCCTGGTCTTCTACCTTGTTTTAAGGAATTTCCGCTTTGCCGTACTGTCCATGATTCCGGCCGGGCTAGCGGCGCTCTGGACTTTCGGCACCGTATTCTGGAGCGGCCAGGACTTAAACCTTATGACCGTACTGAGCCCTCTCTTTATTCTCGTCATGGGTTCCGCTTACGGGCTGCACTATATAAGCCATTTCCTGGACAATATAAATACCTATACGGACCGCCGGGAACTGACAATAGAGACATTAAGTATGGTCGGTACGCCCATATTCCTGGCAACGATAACCACCATGGCCGGTTTCGCCTCACTCGTCTGGACGGAAGTAGTACCGATGCGGCACATGGGTATTTTCGTCACGCTGGGCATCGGCTACGCCGGCTTCATAGCCCTGTTTTTCCTGCCGGCAGTATTATCCAGATTAAAGCTGCCGGCGAAACCCCCGCAGGCAAAATACGCCTGGCTTAATAACTTCATACTGAAAGCATCCCGGCAGAGATTACTGGTCTCACTTATCTTTGCGGTTGTCCTCGTGGTTTCTGTCGTATATATACCGAAGCTCCAGGTGGAATCGGACCAGCTGACTTTCTTTAAAGAGAGTTCAGAAATAAGGCAGACCTTCGACCGTATCGAAAACACTTTCGGCAGCGCCATACCTCTCACCGGGGAGATAGCTTCCGCTCAGGGGCAGGCAGCCCTGACGGACGCCGTATTTGCCAATAAAGTCCTGGAAACAGAGAGAGAACTCGAAAGTCTTCCGGGAATTAAGAGCGCCTTCTCCGTCTTCGACGTTATCGTGGGGATAAACAATGTGGCTACCGGGGAGAACGCCTACCCATCTAATCCGGTAATTACCAGCATGATACTCTCCCAGATTAGCGGTCAGGAGATGGGCACCTGGGCATCCGATGACGGCTTTAAAATGATAGTGAAAACCGAGGGACTGGACTCCGAAGATATAGAAAATCTTGACAGGTTCGTTGCCGGGCACAGCGACACGATACGGACTATTACCGGCATGCCGGTACTCTTCACCGAGATGAACAAACTCGTCATCAGGAGCCAGTTTCAGAGCCTGGGTCTGGCGCTGGTACTGATTTTCCTCATGCTCTGGGTGACGATGCGGCGTATCACGGCCGCCCTGGCGGGACTGTTACCTATTGCTCTTACCATCGGGGCTATCCTGGGCATGCTGTCGATAACCGGTTTCCACCTTAACATGATGAGCGCCAACCTGTCCGCCATCTCCATCGGAGTGGGGGTGGACTATTCCATCCACCTTATTTCCGGTATTTACTATTACCGCGCACGCGGTATGAACCGGGATGATTCTGTTAATGCAGCTTTAGCCACGGTATCCCGTCCGGTACTGGCCAACGCCTTTGGCCTGGCTATCGGACTTTCGGCCCTCTTTTTCTCGCCGCTGCGTATCCATACGCAGGCGGCATCGGTCATGTGGGTAGCCATGATTGTCGCTTCGATGGCGGCCCTGCTGCTGGTGCCGCAGTTCTATGCGAGCAGAAAAAGGGCTAAAAAAGTCCGGTAAACAGATACGATGAAGCCCAGACTCACCGGTCTCCGGTATCATAAGAGTCTGGGCTTGTTAATCTTAAAGAGTTCTAGCTATTATTCTACCCTGCCGAACTTCTCTTCCAGGGCAGCCTTATCCCATATCTTTCCGGTAACGTCCTGGGGTGCGCTGCCCGCCAGCATGGCCGGGTACTTCTGCCAGATAATCGCCTCCTCAAAGTCGCTGGTGTCCTGACCCTTCATGAAGCCCATAACTATATCGGTTTTAACGAAGTAAGGGCGGATGCAGGTTATGGCGATGCCTTCTTCCCGCCGCATCTCCCGGGCCAGGCCGAGGGTGAACCTCTCCACGCCCGCCTTGGTGACGCCGTAACCGATGTTCATGCGTATCTGGTGGGCCAGTATCGATGAAACGTTGATAATCATACCGCTTTTCTTTTCCAGCATGTGCGGCAGGACCACCTTGCTGCAGAGGAACGTCCCGTCCAGATTCACGGAGAGTATCAGTCGCCACCGGCGATAGGGTAAATTAAGGAAGGAGTCCTGGGCGGTGACGCCGGCATTGTTTACCAGCACGTCGATTTTGCCGAACTTCTCCAGCGCCTTATTGACGATATTATTGACATCATCCTCGACGGTGATATCTCCACCCAGGGACAGAGTCTTACTGCCCAGTTTCTCGATTTCCTCAGCGGTTTCCGTCAGCTTGCCGTCATCGGTAACGCGGTCGCATATCACCAGGTCGGCCCCTTCCCCGGCCATACCGAGGGAAATCGACTTGCCGAGGCCCTGCCTGGCACCGGTAACCAGAACTACTTTTCCCTTCAAAGACATCTCAGTGCCTCCTTCTTTTATAAGTCGGGTTATCGTTACGTGAGCATACCGTAATCGAGCGGGAAAATACCGGCCGTCTGATTGGCTGCGGCATCGGACGCCAGGTAGAGAGCAATCGCCGCCACATCATCAGGCTCACCGAAGCGCCCGATAGCGGTCTGGCTCAGCATTCTATCATTAACCCCCGGCATCTGCAGGAATGGGTCGGACAGGCGACTGTACACCCAGGCGGGAGCGATGGCGTTGACCCTGATGTTCCACTTGCCCCACTCCTTGGCCATGACACGGGTCATATGCATTATGGCCGCCTTGCTGATACAGTAGGCGCCCAGTGATTCTTCCACCCTGACACCCATATAGGAAGTGATGTTGATAATACTGCCCCCGCCCTGCTCTTTCATAATGGGGGCTATCTCCTTAGCCAGGAAGAACGGACCCTTAACATTGACATTCATCACCGCGTCCCACTGCCATTCCTCCATCTCGGTGAGTGCCACCATGAAGCTGGCGCCGGAGCTGTTCACCAGTATGTCAATCCTGCC
>JAGLTT010000210.1 GCA_023135135.1 Dehalococcoidales bacterium | reverse complement strand
TTGGCTGTTCCGGGTAATCCTTCTATAAGCACGTGTCCCTGGCTCAGCAGGGTAAGTATCAGCAGCTCCTTAATATCATCCTTGCCGACGACCACCTTGGATACCTCATCAAGAATACTTTTCAGTGTTGCCTGCCCTTTTTCCTTTTGTGCTTTCATTACCGTCTCCTTTCAGAGAGTTTATCATGTTTGCCACGTGGCAAGAAAGAGTGATTGTTTAAGTACTAGTTCTCAATGGTCGGTTTCTTCTTCTTATACCATATTGGTATCAGTGCGGCTACGATTGCCGCTAAGACCAGCCCGGCTGTCACGATAGGGGTAGAGAGTATTTCGCGTACTTGTTGCAGCCAGCTCCTGGTGCGGTGGAGATCTGAAGATGTCAGGTGTGACTGGTCAACGTAGAGTACGGAGGCTGTGGCTGCAATATTTTGAATTAAACCTTCGTTATCTGCAATCGTATCCATACTGTTGATAAAAATGCTGGGGTCGGAGATGAGTATTACCTCTCCGTCGCCGAGTTCGTGGCGGGAGATTACCGGTAGCGGGCCTGTGGGTTCGACGTCCTCCCTGGTACCGTCGCCATTGTAGTCGAGGAAGCTGAAGGGAGAAGACAGGGCGAGGGCATTATCGTCGGTGATATTAATCAGACTGGTGGCGTGGTTGAAGACCAGTTCGTCGGTATTTTCAGTCAGGGGGTCGGGGTGAAGGTGGACAATCCTCGGGAAATGCTTATTTTTATAATTAATCAGCGGGTCAAGGAGAACCTGCCCGCTGAAGCGTGCTTCAAGTCCCAGATCTGCCAGTATCTCGTTCCCGTGTCCGTAGTCGTCCGCTATAATTAATCTTCCGCCCCGGGAGACAAAGTAATTCAGGTGCTCCAGTTCTGTGGAGGTACAGCTAAGGTAAGGGATGACGAGGAGGGTTGCCCCATCCGGCGAAGACGGAAGGTTTGCCAGAGAATCGAGAGGTTGGACCTGATATTCGGCTCTTATATTCTTAATGCCGTTCCAGAACGGGTTATCCACCCGGAAATCCTCGTTTGACGGTAAAAACCACACGGTCAGAATAAGGGCGATAATCAGGACTGCGGTTAAAATAAACAGAAATCTACGAAGTTCCACTGAGAAGCTCCTCTTTGATGTTTACGGCAAGCTCTTGGGCTCTGGCGGCGGTGTCTTTACGCGGACTGTAGGCGGAATAGAGGGTGGTCTCGGTTATGGAAGTCAACTCGGTAAATCGGTCGGTAGCGGCTGGTGACGGCAAATGAGCCATTTTCAGGAACTCCCGCATTGTGATATCCGGTGACATAATAACACCGGTGATTTTCTCTACGGCTGTGATTACGCTCCGGTAGGCTGATGATACCTGGCCTTTGATGCCTGTCAGCTCTGGTATGGATGTGGGCAACGGGGGGTGGGGGGTACTTCCACTACTTCCGCCGGTGGCATTTCCTTTACGGCGTACGTTCGCGTCCGGATTCTCCGGCGGATAACCAGCCATAGGGCTATTAAAATGGCCAATATCAGGG
>JAGLTT010000021.1 GCA_023135135.1 Dehalococcoidales bacterium | reverse complement strand
AATATATATTAGTTTTCAGGCTACTGTCTATTGACAAGATGAAGAGTCAAGAATATTATTATCTTTAAGAACTCGTATATATCCGTTTTGGGAGTCAGATGTGTTTACATCACACTTGTCTGGCCAGGTACAGGAATGCCAAAAGGCATTATCCAGTAAACACATCTGTGAATAGAGTATCTAAAGACACCGGTTTTACTATCGGTGTCTTTCCTTTTTCACAATAAAGTTTAATGAAGGGGGATGGGGAAATGGTTACGAAAAGGCCAAGCACACATCAGGGAGAAAAACCTGAAGAAACACCGGAGATAATGACCAAGCCGCTTCCGCAAATCCTGAATGAGATGGAAGCGAATATCCTTGCCGCTGCTACCGCGGCAAAAAAAGCTGAAGAGTCCGCCAGGGCTGCCAGGGGAGCTGCCGGTGCCGCCACCACGGCATCTACGGAAGCCGCCAAGAGAGCCGAGGAAGCCCGCCTGGCGGGAGAAAGCGCTGCTGCGACCGCGACAAAGACAGCCAGCGATGCAGCGTCTAAAGCCGAGGCGATTGCCACAGCGGCCAGGTACACTGCTGAGGAAGCCGCCAGGAAAGCCGAAGAAGCCGACAGGGGCGCCAGAGAAGCCGCCAATATATTCCAGAAAGACGCCGAAACAGCCACCAAAACCTCTCAAGAAGCGGCTACCAAAGCAGCTAAAGAAGGCGAAGCAGCCATAAAAGCCGCCGAAGCAGCCAGGCGAGTGTCTGAAGAAGCCGCCCGGCAAGCTGAAGAAGCCAGTGCTTTAGCCAAGAAAGCAGCGGCCGAGGCTGCTAAAGCTGCCGATGAAGCGGCACGCAGGGCCGAAGAAGCTGCTTTAAGAGCTGAGCAAACCGCTAACGAAGCTAAATACGCCGCCGAGGAAGCCACTCAGAAAGCAGAAGAGGTAAGCCTGGCTTCCAAGGAAGCAGCCGCCCTCGCCGCTCAATCGGCCGAGGAAACGGCTTCCCGTTCCGAAGAACTGGCGATGGCAGCCAAGAAAGCGGTAGAGGAATCTATTGAAAAAACTAACACCGCCGGTAAGATTGCCGACGAAAGCGCCCTAGCCGCCGGTACCGCCCGGACGGCACTGGCCAGAGTTATTACCCCGGAAACAGCCACCAGGTCCGACGAGGCAGGCAGGAAAGCCAAGAGAGCCGCCGTTGTTGCCTTCCAGGCAGCTGAAGAGACCGACCGGAAAGCCGAGGCGGCCGCTATAACCGGAGACGACGCTATCAGCGCGGCAATGAAAGTATCGGGAATACTGGCGGGAAGAGTCGATGAGGCAGGCAGAGAGGCAAAACAAGTCGCGGCTACCGGCTTTTTAACCGCGGGCAGGATTCGCAAGAAAGCCGAAGCCGCCGACATTGCCGGAGACGAAGCCATCGAAGACGCGGCTAAAGCGCTGCACCAGCTGGTGAGTCGGGCTGAAGAACTGGCCAAAACTGCCGAGGCCGCATCCGATGCGGCAACCAAGTCATCGGAGTCCGCCAGAATGGCAGCCGAGGCGGCTATGAGAGCCGCCGGTGAAGAAGCCGCCGCCAAGGCTGAAGAAGCCAAGAGAGCCGCCGAAGAAGCCGGACTTAAGGCGGAAATAGCCGCAAAACATGCCAGGGAAGCCGCCGAAGCGGCAACCCATTCTGTAAAAGAAGAAGTTGTTACCAAAACCGAAGAAATTAAGAAAACCTCCGAAGAAGCAATAGAAAAGGCTAAAGAAGTCAGCACCAGCGTCTCCGCCGTTACCGAGGCGGATGCCGTCAGGGCAGAGCGGATAGCCAGACTGGCCCAGAAGGCCATCGAAGCTGCGATAAAAGAAGCCATAGCGGCCGGAAACCTAACTGACAAGACTGCTGCTAATGCTAAAGAGGCCCGTGAAGAGACAAAAAGGACCCCGTCTGTAGGTACTGCCGAAAAAGCGGATGAAGCGGGTGAGAAAGCCAAAGGCGCCGCCGCTGCCGCTTATCGCTCATCAGAAGAACTCGAAAGGAAAGCGGAGACAGCCGCTATGGCTGCCGATGAAGCTATCGATGCCGCCTCCAAGTTATCGGGTACGGTGGCAAATAGAGTTAAAAATGCCGGTGAGAAGTCTATGGCTACAACTACTACCGGCATAAAGACAGCCGATGAAATTCGACAGAAAGCCAAAATCGCCGATATCGCCGGCGACGATGCCATCTATGCCGCCACCCATACCCTGCATAAGCTTGTAAGTCAGGCGGAAGGGCTGGCCAGAAAAGCGAAAGAAGCCGCGGACACCGCTGCGAAAGCCTCAGCGGAGGCCAGGAAGGCCGCCGAAAGTGCCGGGAAAACATCACTCGGCGCTTCACAGAAGGCCGAGGAAGCGGCCCAGGGCGCCAAATCACTCGCCGCCGACACCATCAGAAAAGCCGAGGAAATGGCGGCCAGAATGGAGAATGCCCACCAGAAAACCGTCGAAGAGGTAAAAACACTTTCCGCCAGGGTAGATGAAGCCTTTGGTATGGCCAAAGACGCTCTGGATAAAATCAGGGGTCTGTCTCAGAGGGTACTAACCAGCTGGGAAATGGGGATAATTATTCTCGCGGTAGTTGCCGCCACCACCATGATAGGCTTCGGTCTGGCTGCCGTACTGATACCTTAGACCGGGCTACAATAAGATAGGAAATGTCGTGAAGATTTTATACGGGCTGCTGGCGCTGGGTATAATCGCGGTGGTAGTCGGAGTTATACTGCTGCTGATATAAACAGAATAAATACCTGTTTTACATCGCTTTTTCCGCAAGTTCGACGATATCGTACACCTTGAGGCCGCTGCCGCTTTCCTTAATGGCTTCGCCAAGAGTCTTCTCGCACCACGGACAGGCGGAGACGATAGCTTCGGCTCCGGTAGCCTCGGCCTCCTTAATCCTCTCTCCGGCCGTCCACATGGCAAACCCGGGATTGGACTCACTCACGCCGCCACCGGCGCCGCAGCACCAGGCATACTCTTTAATCCTGTCCATTTCCATGACCCGGATACCAGATATGGCCTTAAGGACATCACGCGGCGGTTCGTAAACGCCATAAGTGCCTCGGCGCAGCTCCTTCGGCGGGTCAAACCTGCGTTGAATACCTGGAACCCTCTTGCCTTTCCAGTGTATCCAGGGTTCGCTGAGCCTGCCGAGGTGGCACGGGTCGTGGTAGGTGACGTTCATTCTTATTTTCTTAGTCAGCTTCAGCTTGCCTTCCTTGATTAATCGGGCGAGGTACTCGGTGATATGCAGGACTTCCATGTTGCCCTTCAGTTCGTACTTGTCGTAGAGAACCTTGAAGGCCTGATAGCCGTCGGCACAGGACGTCACCACCGTTTGCACGCCGGCTTTTTTAATCATTTCCATGTTCTTCCCGGCCTGGTCGAGAAAATCCTGCTTGTAGCCCATCTGATAGGCCCGGCCGCCGCAGCAAGTCTCGTTATTGCCGGCGATACCGAAATCGACGCCTGCCTTTTTCAGCAGCTTGACGGTTGCCCTGGCCAGCTTCCACATTTCCCTGTTATAGCTAGTCAGACAGCCGACGTGGTAAAGGACTTTCACCTTGGTCTTGGTGGCGTCTTTGACATCCAGCCCTTCAGCCCAGGCGCCGCGCTTGGTCTTGGCGCCCGGCACCATCGTGCCCTGCTTTCGCAGGCTGCCAATGACTTTATCGAGGGCGGGGTGGGTGCAGCCTTCTTTGACCGCCTTTATTCTTAATTCATAGATAGGCTCGAGGACTTCCATGTCCATGGCGTACTTGCAGGATATATCACAGCCGCCGCACGTCTGGCAGTTGTAGATAATATGCTTGAGCTTGTCCGTATAATCTATCCGGTTCTCCAGCATCGCCACGCCGATACTTACCCTGCCGCCTCCCGAGTAAGCGTTGAAATTATATTTAGATATACTGGGGCAGATATTTACGGGCTGGACACCTTCAACCTTCTCCAGGGGTATAAATTTGCAGATACTGCACTTATTGCAGAGTTCCATGTCTTCTCGCAAATCTTCTAGCGCCATCTCATTCTCTCCTTAGAATTATCCGGCAATAACATCATCACCTGTCGGGGATTAAAAGCATAATTTGCCGGGATTCATGATGTTATTGGGGTCGAATATCGATTTGACCCTTTTAAGGGCATCGACCGTAGCCGCATCCCGACTAATCACCTGGTTGGCGGTTTCGCCGTAAGGCCGGGAGAAGAAAGCGCCCTTGCTCTCCAATTTCTCCACGGCGTCTTCGTACAGCTTCCTGACCCTTGCGACATCTCCCGGATTGGAGGGGTCGTAGAACAGGTTGAACTCGACATGGCAGTTGCTGCCCTGAACTATCGGCTGGAGGTAGATGCCCATATCGGAGGCCGGATAGCCGGCTTCATCAGCCAGGTCATGCATGGCGGCAAGCAGGCCGGGGAGCCTGTCATAAACGGTCACGAAGAATACATCCTGACAACTGCCCCTGGCGCGGAGCTTCCAGTAAGGCTCGGCGGAGGGCTGCTTAACTGCTTTCAGCAAATCAACCGCGGATACACTGCCGATGGCTCCGGCAGGCTCCATACCTATTCTCCGGGCAACATCGTTCACGTCTTTTACCTGGTATTCGACTCTCTCTTCAGCCAGATATTCGTACCCGGCTACGTTATAGAGGAGTATATAAGGGGGCAGGCTGTCTTTTATAGCATGGTAATCTCCGGGCCATTTTTTAGCCATCATAGCGGCCAGATTGGCGTTGTTCAGCACGAAGCATTCGTTGACCAGTCGCAGCCTGATTATCCAGTGAATAAAATCAAAAAGCTTTTCGATACCGTAAGAACCGACCATGAAAGGCCTTTCAATGCCGGGGAGCAGCTCGCACCGGAATGACGCCCAGGTAACGATGCCCATCGTACCCTGCGCACCACCGATTATCCGGTACAGGGAGACCTGTCCCGGGCCGGCTGCCTCTTTCTGAGAACCACCGGTCGCCCATTGCTCTTCGATAGTGCCCGGTCCGGCGGCGGCTCCGGTGCGGAACATGTCGCCGGTGCCGAAGATAATTTCGACACAGGCCAACGGGTCGGCGATATCCCAGTGATACTTGGGCATGATTACAGGCTCCCGCTCCAGCATGCTGCCGACGACCGACTTGGTTTTACGCGGCATCAGGGGCATGTTAAGTCGCAGTCCTGCCCTGGTTACGGCGGGTATCAGTTCGCCGAAGGTTACACCCGGCTCGCACATGGCCACCCGGTTCTTTCGGTCGACCCTGATAATTTTCTTCATGCCGCTTAAATCGACGACTATGGCGCCGCCGATGCCGGGGACCGTATCACCGCGAAAATGAGGAGGTCCCGAGCTTACCGGCACGAGCGGTGTGTTCGTCCGGATGGCCAGTTTCACAATTTTCTCCACATCCGCCGCGCCCCCCGGCTTGACGACATAGGCCGGTTTTACCGGATTGACGAAGCTCATATCATGGGAGTACTCATCCAACAACGCCGGCTGGCTGCTTGCGTTGCCGGCACCTACTATTTTCACCAGCCTGGCTTCCTCAACCATCGTAATCTCCTTCTGGATATGGAATATTCTAGTATATATTTTTTACCTGTCAAGTTTTTCGGCGGCTACCTGCCGAGAACCTTGTTAACCGCCGCCGCGATTTTTGCCCGGTCGGGGATGGCGTAATTTTCCATGGGCGGACTGTACGGTATCGGTATATCTATACCACATACACGCTGGGGGGTCGCTTTCAGCTTGCGGAAAACTTCATCATCCTCGGCGACCTGAGCGAGGATTTCGGCCGCGGCCCCGCAGGTACGACAGGCTTCGTCAACCACCACGAATCTGCCCGTCTTGGCCAACGATTTTTTAATGGTCTGGCTGTCCAATGGCACCAGAGTCCGCGGGTCAACGACTTCTACCGATACCCCCTGCTTTTCCATGGCTTCGGCCACTGCCAGTGCTTCGTGGACCATCTGCGACAGGGCCACCACGGTCACGTCCTGACCTTCCCTCTTGATATCCGCCTTGCCAAAAGGCAGGGTGTATTCCTCCTCCGGTACCTCACCCGTCACCATGGCCAGGGCCGAGTGCTCGAAACAGATGACAGGATTAGGGTCCCGGACGGCGGTTTTCAATAACCCCTTGATATCGTAAGGAGTCGAGGGTACGATTAGCTTCAATCCCGGCACATTCATGTACATGGAATAGGGACTGATGGAATGCTGGGCGGCCATATGTATCCCCGCCCCGATGGACATGCGCAGCAGGACGGGAAATTTGGCCTGCCCGCCGAACATGTAGGTAATCTTGGCCATCTGGTTGACCATCTGGTCCATGGCCACAAAAGCAAAAGTAGCCATGCGCAGGTCCACCACCGAAACAAATCCCGAGCCGGCCAGGCCGGTGGCCGCCCCGACAAAGGCGGACTCGGAGATAGGCGTCAGCCTTATTCTCTCCTCCCCGAACTCTTCCCGCAGCTCCACTGAGATATCGTTGGACATACTGATAACCCTGTCATTCCGCCGGAACTCCTCCTGTAGGGCTTCCATGGTAGCCTGTGTGTAGGTTATTTTTCTCATCCGGTGATTCCTCCTGTGATATCTGGATATCCCTAAACGGAGAAGACATCCTCGAGGGCGTCCTCGGGAGCGGGCAAAGGACTCTCCAGGGCGTAGTCGACGGCATCCTGAATCTTGGCCATTACCTCATCGTTGATGTCCGCCAGGTCCTTTTCCGTCACGACCCCCATCTTCAGCAGCTTCTTCCCGAACCGGACAATGGGGCACTTCTTCTTCCAGGCCTCAATCTCCTCTTTCGGGCGCATGTCAGGGATAGCGTCCGACTCAAAGTGCATGGACCAGCGGTAGGTTTTAAACTCCAGGAAGTAAGGCCCGATGTGTTCTCTTGTCCGGGCCACCACCTCTTTAGCTCCCTCGTAAACGGCCACCACGTCATTGCCGTCAACGGACCGGACGGGCATATTATAGGCTTTCGCCCGCCGGGGGATGCTGCCTCCGGCAACGGCATACTTGTAATGCGTATTAACCCCGTACTGGTTGTTCTCGCAGACGAATACGATAGGCAGCTTCCATATCGAAGCCAGATTCATCGAT
Source organism: Dehalococcoidales bacterium (assembly GCA_023135135.1). Lineage (GTDB taxonomy): Bacteria > Chloroflexota > Dehalococcoidia > Dehalococcoidales > RBG-16-60-22 > JAFGPF01. The sequence continues at coordinate 2,179 of JAGLTT010000021.1, read as the reverse complement.
TCGTGAAATTCTCCCTCCTGGGTGGCACCGTCGCCGAAGAACACCGCGACGATCTTATCCCCGCCTTCCAGGTGCGCCGCCAATGCCGCCCCGGTGGCGATGGGGAGTCCCGCAGCCACGATGCCGTTGGCCCCCAGAATCCCTATACCGAAGTCGGCGATGTGCATCGAGCCGCCTTTCCCCTTGCAGTAGCCGGTCTTTTTCCCGAATATTTCGGCCATCATCCGCCGGACATCGGCCCCCTTGGAGATAAGGTGCCCGTGACCCCGGTGATTGCTGACAATGCGGTCGTCGAGCCGCAGGTTGAAGCAGACACCCGTAGCTATCGCCTCCTGTCCGATATAGGAGTGCACCAGACCGGGAACGGTCCCGCTGCCACCTCTGAATTCTTTTGACGCCCTTTCGTCAAAGCGCCGGATAGTCAGCATCGTCCGGTACATCCTGATAAGCTCCTGATTATCTATGGCCACTCTATCGCTCCTTTCCGCAAACGCTCCCCTTTTATGAAACTAATATAACTTAATAATATAGCAGAGTTCAATCGCTGTCGCCAGAAGTTAAGCGACCGGGCTGATGGAGATAAACCTACGCCTGACGTGCTATAATGATACTACGAGCCTTGAGGAGGATTTCTGCATGTCGAAGAAGCTTACGGTGATTCCCGAGCAGTGTTCCGACTGCAGGATATGCGAGCTGGTATGCGCCATCAAGCACTTCGGCGTGAACAACCCGAAGAAGTCAGCGATAAGAGTCATTAACACGTACCCTCATCCGGTGATGAGGATGCCGGTTGTCTGCAGCCAGTGCCGTGTGCCGGCCTGCGCTCAGGTATGCCCTACCGATGCTTTGCGGTGGGTCGACGGTATCGTGCAACTGGATGAAGAGTCCTGCATTTCCTGTTTCAAATGCGTGGAGGCGTGCCCCTTCGGGGCTATCTACGCCCACGAAGACTGCGACCTGCCCATCAAGTGCGATATGTGCGGCGGTGACCCCGAATGTGTGAAGTACTGTCCCCTGGGAGCCCTCAAGCTGATACCGGAGCATGCCCTCGGTGAGACCAAGCGGCTTAACAACGTCCTCAGCTATACCCAGATGCGCGAAATTGAATTCTACGAGAAGGGTGAAAAGAAGACCATCCGCTATGCCGAGATAGGTAAGGAAGAGCTATGAGCATCAAGAGCGGATATTTCAAGAACCACCTTTCCGTAGACCTTACCAAGGGCAGCGCTGAGTACCTGAATCTATCGGACGCTTTCCTGGAAAAGTATATCGGCGGGCGCGGCTTCGGCGCCAAGCTAACCTGGGATAACCTTAAAAAACATAATTTCAAGATAGACCCGCTGGGCGAGGAGAACCTGATAGCTATCGCTCCCGGGCCCCTGACCGGCGTTTACGTACCTTCGTCGGGTAAAAACTCGTTTGTAGGCATATCCCCGGCCACCGGACTCTACGGCGATTCGTCAATCGGCGGGGGCTTCGGGGTGGAGCTGAGGCAGACGGGAATAGACGTCCTGTCCATCACCGGTAAAGCGCCGGAACTATCGATTCTCTTCATTGACAACCACGAGGTAAAAATCATTCCCATGCCGGAACTTAAAGGCAAGACATCGTTGGAAGCGGAGGGGATTATCCGGGAAAAGCTGGATGTCCAGACGGCTCACATCGCTACTATAGGTCCAGCCGGTGAGAATCTGGTAAAATTCGCCTGCGTCAATGCCGACTGGGGTCGTAACGCCGGCAGGACGGGATTCGGGGCCATCATGGGCTCCAAGAACCTCAAGGCGATTATCGTGCGGGGACACGAGGACCTGCCCGTTCACGATATCAAAGGGCTGATGGCGGAATCGAATAAAGCTTACGGCTATCTCAGGGAACACAAGTACTTCCAGCAGTGGCAGCAGCAGGGGCTGATGAATGTCGTCGAATACGCCAACGAAAAGGGTATCCTGCCGACCTATAACTTCAAGGACAGTGTTTTCGCCAGGTACGACCAGATTAACGGCAAGACCATGCTCGCCGATTTCAAGATAGGCGACAGCGCCTGTTTCGGCTGTTCCATGTGCTGCGGCAATATCTGCCTCGTTAAGAGCGGGAAATACGCCGGTACGGTGGTTGAGGGGCCGGAATACGAGTCCTGCGCCATGCTCGGCTCCAATGTCGGCGTTGACGACTTCGCGGC
>JAGLTT010000209.1 GCA_023135135.1 Dehalococcoidales bacterium | reverse complement strand
CACCTATCTCACCGGCCATGTATTCTTTCAACAGCTGGATGGCCGCCAGGTTCGACGGGAAGCCGGCCCACAGGTCCCACGACCGGAAATAGGCGATAAATTTCAGTTTGCCTTCACGAATCCTGGTATCAATCATCCTGAGGCATGGCGGGTCACTCTGCGAGAGCGAACGGCTACTCCCCACCGACATGAAAGCCTGGTTGGTGTTATAACCGTCCTGCCGATACATCCTGATTACCCTGGCTATCTGTTTTTCAAGATACTGGCCGTAGGTATACTGCTCTCCCTTTTTACGATGCGACGTCATGAGGTACGGCAGGTAACTTTCCACATATTCCATGGTACTAGGCGGGGGCACGCCCTGGGGTACGTCCGGTACCAGCGGTCTTGTCGCCGGGTAACTTACCTGTACGACGGCCAGGTCAAGCTGTTTGCGTATTTGTCCTTCGTAACTGCCACGGTCGATTTTATATTCGTAGCCTTCATCAAGAACCCGGCACAGGCAGAGAAACCATGCTTCGGAAAGGTCTCTGGCTTCAATTACCGTAATTTTCACGAAATAATCCTTTCCAGCCTGAAATACTATTTCCTGCCCCTGACCAGCGCGAAAAACCTGTCCTGGTACTCCTCGAAGACGCCCCAGTGGTTCAGTTCCCGTTCGAGCTCATAGGCTTTAATTTCGCCCATGGCGACCTGCTGGAACATCTCTTCGATTTTCTGCCGTGCGCCGACGGGCACTCCGCCGTGACTCATGCCAAGCAATCCCCTGGAGCCAAGCTGGGCGATATTATCCGGCATGGAGCGGGTGGTAATTTCGTAAATAAACTTCAGCAGGGATACATCCCAGAGGTCGTCCTGTCCCTTGATGATGGAAGCCAGGGGGTCGCCCTTTTTATCAATTTCCTCATTCAACCTGTCCACCACGACCGGCCAGCTGTCCGAGACGATATTAAGTTCCTTTGGCTCGTTTTTATAGGTATAAAACAGACCGGGAGTATCCGGGCCGTGCATTCTGAGGAGCGTCTCGAAATACCGGCGGGCATCGTAACTGAACCCTTCAAGCTGGGTCAGATAATAAGGCGTGACAATTTTCGGTCTCTCGGCGATAACCCTGCCCTCCCTGATTACCGTTTCGCTAACATCTTTGACAAGCTCCGAGTAGATAGGCTCGGTGACGATGTAATAGTAGACATTGGTAACCCCGAAGGTGGCCAGGTGCTGCCGGGGATGCCTCAGTATTTCAGTGTGGCGGGCCGCGTATTCGATTTTGTCGCTATCAGTATCCATGATTATTCCTAGTCGATAGCCGCCAGTTCCAGCTTGTATTCATCCAGCACCGAGATATACTGCGCTTCCATCTGGGACTGCACTCTCTGCCACTCCTCCAGGAACTGCGGCTGCTTTTCCACGTCTATATTCATTCTGGCATTGTTGACGCCGGTCTGCTGCCTGATGGCCTGCTGTATCTTTTCCTCAAATTCAGCCTTGAGCGATTCGTAGGCCTGCTGCTTCTGGCTGGCTCCTTCCTG
>JAGLTT010000208.1 GCA_023135135.1 Dehalococcoidales bacterium | reverse complement strand
TGGCAAATCAGGTAGGTAAAAGATACCGCTGCAGCAAATGCGGCGCCGAGATGATTATCACCAAGGGAGGCGATGGCACCATCACCTGCTGTGGTCAGCCCATGGAGCAGAAGCAATAAACAACCCAGTTTGCAGGAGGTCAGAAAGTGGCAAGCCAACTAGGTAAAAGATATCGCTGCCAGAAATGTGGCACTGAAGCATTATGCACCAAAGCCGGTGCTGGTGAACTTGTCTGCTGCGACCAGCCGATGGAAGTACAGGAAGCCCGGCCTATTCCTTCCTCGGATTAAGCCAGGCTTTCCCTACGTCTGAAACACGCAGCAAATTTCTTACGCCAGTGAAGTCAGTTTACTACTCAGCTTTTTCCGGCTCAGGCTCAGGTGCTGGTTCAGGTTCGGGTTCAGCTTTCGACTGAGCTACAGCCAGATTCAGCTTTTTCAGCAGTCTCGCTTTGCGCCGGGCGGTATTATTCGCATGTAGTATCTGCTTTTCCGCCGCTTTATCCAGAGTACTAACGGCTGTCGAAACCGCTTCCTGAGCTTCTTTCATTTCACCGGCAAAGATAAGTTTCTCCGCTTTGGTGATATTTGTTTTAACCTCACTGCGGACAGACTTATTTCGCTGCTGCCTCCTCGAGGCAACACGTGTCTGTTTTTCTGCTGATTTACTAGCCAAGACCTACCTCCACTTATTTTTTACTTGAGCCGGTATCCTTGCCCCCGGTCAACGGAACCGAGGTATCGGCGGTACTCCGCCGGGGCGCATCGTCACCGATTCGGTTAACGCTGAGCACCCCTTTGACGGCTTCTATCTTTTTTAAAATGTGGCTTAACTGAGCCAGTCCCGTGGTCTCCAGAGTTAAATATATCGTAATGCTATGACCGTCACCGTCGGCAAGATTTGCCGAAGCGATATTCACCTTATCTTCGGCCACGACCGTGGTAACATCACGCATCAGTCCCACCCTGTCCCAGGCCTCGACCTGGACATTAACCGGGTAGAGAACGTCGCTATGCCCCCACGCCACCGGTATCAGCCTTTCCTGCTCGTCTTCATGATGGATATTACGACAGTCCTGGCGGTGGATGGTAACGCCGCGACTCCGCGTGATATAGCCGATTATCTTATCGCCGGGGACCGGATGGCAGCACGGGGCGATATTGGTTACAAGGTCGCCGACCCCCAGCACCTGCACCGTCGATGGCACCGTCCGGGACGGAGCGACCATGGCTACCGGTATCTCCTTCTCCTCCTGGGCCGCCAGCTTCAGCGCAATTTGATGCGCCGTGACCGTGCCATTGCCGACCGCCGCCAAAAAGTCATCCAGGCTACTGTAAGCAAACAGCTCGGCCAGCACTTGGCGCTCGATTTTTATCCCCAGATGCCGCAGCTCTTTATCCAGAATCTGCCGGCCACGCTCGATGTTCTCCGTCCGCTCCTGCTTGTTGAACCACTGCCTTATCTTCGTTTTGGCGTGCGATGTGTTGACATAGCCCAGATTTGGATTGAGCCAGTCCAGACTCGGCCCCCTGG
>JAGLTT010000207.1 GCA_023135135.1 Dehalococcoidales bacterium | reverse complement strand
CGCTCCGGGGTGGGTGGTACCAGGGGCAGACCGTCGCCCCAGCGGTTATTCAGGAAGATATCATTAAATTCCTCAGCCGCTGCCGGGTAGGACTCCGCCGTAACGGTAACCTCGGCCGGGCCTGCTTCGTCTTCACCCTGCGATGGCCCTGTCTCCTCGGGCGTCAGCGGCTCGATGAGGGCGTCTACGATATCATCAAAGACGGATTCCACCAGCGGCCTGACGGTCTCGACTTCGCCGCGGAGCTTATAAAAGTCCTCCGAGCTTATTTTCACGCGACGCAAACCCGGCATTCCGTTATCCGCCGATGCCGATTTGGCGTCGTCTTCAAAGGTGGTGCAGTTGATAAACATGCCGGGTTTCCCCATTTTTTCCAGTAATACCGTGCCGGCCACGCCGACAAATGTGCACGACCCTCAGTCGCCGACACCGTAAACGAAGGTGTCTATCTCCGGCAGCCAGGCCTCGGCATCATCGTCCCTGATTAAGAAAGCGCCCCGCAGCCAGGTGGTGGTTGCGGTGGGGTATTTCTTCTTGAGGAGTTCCTCGAATACCTTGTAAAAGTTATCCAGGCCCGGTTTGTTGTTCCAGTACAGGCCGACTCTCTTGCCCGCCAGGTCCGTGACGCGCGGGTTGGGCGCGGTGACCGGCTTGGATTCTATAACACCCCGGGGGTTAAGCAGTTTTAATTCAATCTTATTCTCACTCATTAATGACTCCTTTGTTAAAAGATAAACCTTTTGCAAACATAACGTATTAGAAAGGAAATTATAGGACTTCAATAATTATCGTTGTCCCTCAGACAAATGTCAATCTGAGGTCTTCCTCCGGTATCCTGTGCGGGCATAGAGTGCCGCCGCAATAGCGGTGGCAGGGTTAATTAACTACATTTAAACAGAACCTGACCGGGGATGTTTTGACACCTGTTACTAAACACGGATACAATTTAATAAGACGGTTGCGGTAATATTTTACAGGAGGTCGGGTTAATTGACATCATTGAAGGAATATAACAGGTACGGCGAAGAACTTGAGAAGGCGCTCCTTCTGAAGACATCCCCCATAGCCGTGAAGATGCTAGAGACGGAAAAAGATATCCCGGAAGGAGCTGTCCGACCGAAGAGAGACCGCGGTTATCATCTGGCGCAGTGCCAGGCCTTTGCCATGACCCGGCGGCAGGGAATGACGATAGCCATGCTGAAAGAAGACCACTGGTGCTGGGCGCCATTGCTGGCTTACGGACTGGTGGAAGACCCGCATGACGCCTTTGTGGACGCGCATACTTCTTTCCCGCGTTTTGAGTACGGTAAATATATCGGTATGGTGACCGGGCCGTTGAAGTCGGCCAATTTCGAGCCGGACATGGTGCTGGTATATTCCAACACCGCGCAGCTCAGGGAGATGATAGGTGTGCCGAAGTTCCAGGATAAAACACTGGTGAAGTCCGAGTTCGACCCCATCGATTCCTGCGTTTACTCCGTCGTGCCGGTGATAACCGGCGGCCAGTACCGCATTACCCTGCCCGACCCCGGCGAAGC
>JAGLTT010000206.1 GCA_023135135.1 Dehalococcoidales bacterium | reverse complement strand
TCGAAGACATAGCCGGAATGCATACTGGGGGCGATGACCAGCCCGATGGTATTGAAGGGGTCGGCGAACATCTTGTAGAGAGGCATGTTCCAGGCCCCGGCGGAGGTCTTATCCGCCATGAAGATAAGGACGGGCTCGGCAACCCTTTCTTCGAACTCCATCTCGGCAAGGCCGGGCCCCATTCCTTTAACATTACCGGAAAAGGCGTCGGTTAACAGGTCCTGTCCGGCACCGTAAAGCTTCATTTTTTTAGCCAGCTCGGTGCCGGTGATAAAGGTGTCCCAGGCAAGTTTATGGATTTCATAGTCGCCTGTACCTTTCTGATGCGTCATAATGAGCTGCAGGTCATCGCCGCACTTGGTTGCCTGGCAATCGATTAAAATTCCCTCTTTCTTAGCCTTATTCAGGCATTCCTGGGCTAGAGCAATAATGTCCGGGTGTGATTCGGAGTGTCCCACGTATCCGCCAATGTCAGCTTTAATGACGCTCAGTGTAACCTTCATAATTCCCTCCGTTTTATTAGTATTCGATGCCCTTTCGGGCTTTGATGCCTTTATCGAATGGGTGCTTGACCTTAACCATCTCGGTTACCAGATCGGCCATCTCAATCAGTCTGTTATCGACATAGCGACCGGTAAGGATGAGCTCGACGTGGGGAGGTTTGTCTTCGATGAGTTTAATGACTTCGGCAGATTCGATAAGTTTGTATTCCAGGGCGACATTCACTTCGTCAAGAACCACCAGGTCGTAGCTGCCGCTAAGGGTGGCTTCTCTGGCCGCCGCCAGGGCTGATTCTGCCTGTTCTTTCTCTTCCGGCTTGATATTGAGTGGGTCGGTAAATTGACGGAAGCCGGACTTGCGTATCACGACATTGGGGAGTTTCGGCAGGGCGTTGAATTCACCATATTCGTAGTCGCCCTTCATGAAGAAAACAATGAATACTTTTAAACCGTGGCCGGCAGCCCTGAGTATGGTGCCCAGCGCTGCTGTGGTTTTACCTTTGCCGTTACCGGTAAAGATCTGTACCAGACCCTTTCCGTTTTTATTGGTCAATGAAGCCCCTTATCGTACCGGAACTTTGGTGTTTAAACGGTCGGCACTGTGAAATCCTGATTCTCCGATTTCCCGGGCAGGTAAACCCGGAGACAAACTCCGTACAGCTATCAGGCCTCATGGTTTTGTGTCCGCAGTTTCAGTTTAGCAATACGCTCTGTTATTGTCAATCGGCGGGAGATGTTTCAGGCCTGCCGTACGGCCTTCGGCCTTGTCCTGAAGAAGGTGGTGATTCCCGTCAGGGCAGGCAGCGCGATGCCGTAAACGATGAGCACTCCCGGCACCTTTAGCCACCAGTCCACGAGCGGCAGTACGATAAAAAGGAAGGCCATCGCCGGGGTGACATTCCTTCTAAATATAAGGATTAATAGTGTGGGTAAAGCCAGTATGAGCATCGGTAGTGGTACCAGAACCAGCAGTATGCCGATGGTGGTGCTTACCCCCCGCCCGCCCCGGAAGCCGAGGAAAACCGGCCAGTTATGACCAATAACGGCGGCGGCTCCGGCAAGCATGCCAACGACCTGTGACATGTTGGCTGC
>JAGLTT010000205.1 GCA_023135135.1 Dehalococcoidales bacterium | reverse complement strand
GTTGCCGATGTCCCTGAAATCGTCGAGTCTCACCTCCGTGACGGCAAACCGGTGGAGCGCCTCTTCTATAAAGACCCCGTCAGCGGTGAGGCCATACCGTACCATAAAGACATTAAATTTTACAATATGCAGCAGCGTATTATCCTGCGTAACTGCGGGCGACTTAATCCCGAAAGAATCGAGGACTACATGGCCACCGGAGGCTATGAGTCTCTGAAAAAGTGTCTGAAAGAAATGACTCCGGAGCAGGTCATCGAGGAAGTCAAGCGCTCCGGCCTGCGGGGACGCGGCGGCGCCGGTTTCCCCACCGGCATGAAATGGGAGTTCTGCCGCAATGCCCCCGGCGACCAGAAGTACATGATATGCAATGCCGATGAAGGCGACCCCGGGGCTTTCATGGACCGCAGCACCATGGAAGGCGACCCCCATACCGTCATCGAAGGGATGGCCATCGCTGCCTACGCCCAGAGCGCCTCGGAAGGATATATTTACATCCGGGCGGAGTACCCCTTAGCCGTAAAACGCGTCCGGCTGGCCCTCCAGCAGGCCGAGGAAAAGGGGTTTCTCGGCGATAATATAATGGGTTCCGATTTCAGCCTGCACATCCACGTCAAGGAAGGCGCCGGCGCTTTCGTCTGCGGCGAAGAGACGGCTTTAATGGCCTCTATCGAGGGCAAGAGAGGTATGCCCCGCTCCCGTCCCCCCTTCCCGGCCACCTCGGGGTTGTGGGGAAAACCAACCACCATCAATAACGTAAAGTCGCTGGCTACCGTGCCGGTTATCATTGCCAAGGGCTCCGACTGGTATGCCAGTACCGGCACCGAGAAAAGCAAAGGGACATGCGTCTTCGCCCTGACGGGTAAAATCGCCAACAGCGGCCTTATCGAAGTACCCATGGGGATTCCCCTCCGCAAAATTATCTATGAAATCGGCGGCGGTATCCCCGGCGGCAAGAAATTCAAAGCCGTCCAAACCGGCGGCCCGTCCGGCGGGTGCCTGCCCGAAAGTTACCTGGACACGCCGGTAGACTACGAATCGCTGGCCGCCGCCGGCTCCATGATGGGCTCGGGCGGTATGGTCGTCCTGGACGAGGAGACCTGTATTGTCGATATCGCCCGCTATTTCCTTTCGTTCACCCAGGCCGAGTCCTGCGGCAAGTGCGTCCCCTGCCGTATCGGCACCAAGCAGATGCTGGATATTCTGGAGAGAATCTGCCGGGGGGAGGGACGGCCGGAGGATATCGACTTGCTCCAGCGGCTGGGCGAGAATATTAAAGCCGGGTCCCTCTGTCAGCTGGGACAGACGGCCCCCAACCCCGTCCTGACTACCCTCCGCTATTTTCGTGATGAATATGAAGCTCATATCAATGAGAAACGGTGTCCCGCTTTATCCTGCACCAAACTGATTTCGTTTTATATCCTGCCGGACAAGTGCCAGGGCTGCGGCATCTGCCTGCGGAGCTGTCCGGCGGAATGTATCGCCGGCGACAAGAAAATGGTGCACGTCATCGACCAGGATAAATGCGTCAGGTGCGGCACCTGCCTAGAGGTCTGTCCGGAAAGATTCGGCGCCATCGTCAAGGTCTCCGGGGAAGAAGTGGATGTCCCCGG
>JAGLTT010000204.1 GCA_023135135.1 Dehalococcoidales bacterium | reverse complement strand
GAATGGTAGACGTTACCGGCAAGCCGGATACTCACCGCCAGGCAGTGGCTAAAGGCATGGTCAGGATGCAGCCGGCCACCTTCCGGATAATCAAGCAGGGCAAGGCAGCCAAGGGTGATGTGCTATCGGTAGCCCAGCTCGCCGGTATTATGGCCGCCAAACGAACGCCAGACCTGATACCGCTGTGCCACCCTATTCTCATCGGAAACGTCAATATCGAGTTCAATCTCGACGAGGCGAAGAGCACCGTAGAAATCACCACCACCGTCGAGAGCACCGGTAAGACCGGCGTGGAGATGGAGGCGATGACGGCTACATCCGTGGCCGCCCTGACGATATATGATATGTGCAAGGCTATCGACCGCGGCATGAAAATAGAGACCATCCGCCTGGTGCGGAAAAGCGGCGGTAAAAGCGGCACGATAGAGCTTGAATAGTGACAGATTATGTTGTATACTAGTCCACCACTAACATTTGGGGGTGCACCATGAAATTATCGTGTCTTCAGGAGAATTTGAACCGGGGACTTAATATCGTAGGGAGGGCCGTAGCCACCAGGACAACTCTGCCCATAACCAATAATGTCCTCCTCGCTACCGACGAGGGGCGCCTGAAACTCGTAGCCACCAACCTCGAGATGGCCATCAGCTGCTGGATTGGCGCCAAAATAGAAGAGGAGGGGGCTATCACGGTACCCGCCCGACTTCTCACCGAGTTTGTCAGTTCCCTGCCCGGCGATACGATTGACATTCAACTTTCCCCGCAGACCAAGACACTGGGATTAAAGTGCGCCCGCTACGAGGCCCGCATCAGCGGGGTTGATGCCAAGGAATTCCCGCCGATACCCGGTGTTGACGACGGTATTGCCACGAAGGTTGAGGTCGAAGCTCTACGCCAGGCGATTAACCAGGTCGTCTTTGCCGCCGCTACCGAGGAGTCGCGTCCGGTACTCACCGGTATCTGCACCCAGTTCGAAGGCGATTCGCTGACGCTGGCGGCGGCGGATGGATTCCGGCTTGCGGTTTATAAGCTACCCATTGCCGACGCGGTTAGCCAGAAGACAGAGGTCATTATACCGGCAAGGACTCTGGCGGAGCTGAATCGACTCATAGCTGAACAGGAAGAAGCCGTCGATATTACCCTAAATCCCAATAAGAGCCAGGTGCTCTTCCGGCTAAAAAATACGGAACTGGTCTCCCAACTCGTCCAGGGAACCTTCCCCAACTACTCGCAGCTTATCCCTCAGAGCTATAATACCCGGGTAATTGTCAGCGTCTCCGACTTTTTACGCGCCACCAAGACTGCCTCAATCTTTGCGCGTGACGGCAGCGGCATCGTCCGCCTGGTGATAACACCCGGGAGCGAGAAGAATCCCGGCAAGATTTCCGTTTCCGCCCGCTCCGAGGAGATTGGTGATGATGTCGGCGAGATAGATGCCACGGTTGAGGGTGACGAAGCCAAGATTGCCTTCAACGGCAAATACCTGACCGATGTCCTGAGCGTGCTCCACGAAGCGCAGGTGGCGCTGGAAACCACCAATCCCTCCAGCCCCGGCCTTATCCGCCCGGTGGGCGTGGATAACTACACCCACGTCGTCATGCCCATGTTCGTGCAGTGGTAAGCCATAATTAGCT
>JAGLTT010000203.1 GCA_023135135.1 Dehalococcoidales bacterium | reverse complement strand
AATTATCCCTTTATCAAACGGATACTGCCGGGTCGTGAGGTGGCGGTGGTGCACCTGGTATATCGTATTCAGGGACTGATGTTCGCTCGCGGTAACCCCGGGAACATCGGCGGTATCCCTGACCTGAAACGCCCCGAGATAACCTTCGTCAATCGGCAAAAAGGGTCCGGCACCCGGGTTCTCCTGGACATACAACTACGCCAGCTGGGTATCAGCCCGGGCGAAATCAAGGGATATGAGCAGGAGATGGAAACACACCTCGCCGTCGGCTTGAGTATTTCGCGGGGTGAGGCAGACGTAGCCCTGGGTATCGAGGCTGCCGCCCGCAGCTGTGACCTCGATTTCGTCCCGTTGTTCCGGGAAAGGTACGACCTGGTGATACCAATCGCCAGCTACCGTAATAAATTGCTGGCCCCTTTGCTCGATACGGTGGTCAGTGAAGAATTTAAAGAGGTAGTTAACAAAGCGGGCGGTTACGATACCTCTCAGACGGGCATGACCGCATTTCTATAGACAGCACGAGTTACCCCCCCTTGTTTTTTCATTGACCCGAAACTGGGCCAGTGGTAAAATTTTGGTAATCGCGGAAATAATTACGGATTTCTTGAAAGGAGCCGACGATGGCTGGAGGATACATGGGGAAGCTCCTGTTCGTGGACCTTTCCACCGGTAAGATAACGGAAGAGTCACCCGACGAGAGTCTCTATCTAAATTATATCGGGGGTTACGGCGTCGGTGCCAGGATTCTTTACGACCGCATGAAGGCCGGCGTAGACCCTCTGGGCCCGGAGAATATCTTTGCCTTGATTACCGGCCCCCTCACCGGCAGCCCCGCCATAGGAGGGGCCCGCTACCAGGCGGTGGCAAAGTCGCCGCTTACCGGCGGGTGGGGAGATGCCAATTCGGGGGGACACTTCGGCCCCACTCTCAAGTTTGCCGGCTATGACGGCGTATTCTTTACCGGAATCTCGGAAAAGCCGGTTTATCTATTTATCGACGATGGCAAAGCTGAGCTAAGAGATGCTGCCCACCTCTGGGGAAAGGACACCTATTTCACCGAGGACGCGCTGAGGGCAGAGCACGGCGGCGCCGCCAAAGTTATCTGCATCGGTCCGGCCGGGGAAAAGCTCTCCCTCGTTGCCGGTATTATTACCCATAAAGGGGATGCTGCCGCACGCGGAGGCATGGGGACGGTCATGGGCTCCAAGAAGCTCAAGGCCGTTGTAGCCAGGGGAAATATGAAAGTACCCATCGCCGACATCGAGATGGCTAACCGACTACGAAAAGAGCATATTGAAGATTTGCAGGAATTCATGAAGCGTTTTCACCATTACGGTACCGGCGGGCACGGGGATATCTCGGCCCACAGCGGAGATACCCCGGTCAATAACTGGGGCGGCGTCGGCGTTAACGATGTGCCCGATGTCTCGGGTCTCAACAAGGACAAAGTCATTGCCAACCTGGATAAAAGAATCGGCTGCTGGCGCTGTCCGGCCGCCTGTAAAGGCAGCCTGAAAGCGGGCACCGGCGAATATAAGTACCCGGCGGGCAATCACCGGCTGGAATACGAGACCATAGGCGCTTTCGGGGCGAACTGCGGCAATACCAATGTTGAGTCGATAAATATGGCGAGCCACCTCTGCAATGCTTACGGAATGGATAC
>JAGLTT010000202.1 GCA_023135135.1 Dehalococcoidales bacterium | reverse complement strand
ATTGCGAGCGTTAGCGAAGCAATCCGTAATAAGGGGAGCGGATTGCTTCGGGCTGCGCCCTCGCAATGACAACACGAAAATCTGGTTATTCTACCTTGATAATACAGGCGTTGGCCTGGGCCAGTCCGCCGCAGATAGCGCCCATGGCATAGCCGCCGCCCCGCCGCCGCAGCTCATACATCAGGTTCATGATGAGTCTGGCGCCGCTGGCGGTGTTGGGGTGCCCGATGGCAATGGCGCTGCCGTTGATATTCATCTTTTTCTGCAACTCTTTATACTTGGCGTCATCATTATCGACGGCTAGCTTCATCGATACCAGCGGCACGCACGCGAAGGCTTCGTTAATCTCCATGACCTCCATATCATCGAGGGTCATGTCGGCCTTTTTAAGGATTTTCTTCATGGCATAGCCGGGACCTTCGGGCATGCGGCTGGCATTGATTGCCACCGATACCGAAGCGACTACCGTGGCCAGCACTTCCAGTCCGAGCTCCTCGGCCTTCTTACGCGTCATGACCAGTATGGCCGTTGCCCCGTCGTTCAGACCGGGTGCGTTACCGGCGGTAATTGCGCGGGTCTCGTAGATGGCTTTCAGACTGGCCAGTCTCTCCAGAGTAGTATTGGCGCGGTACTGCTCGTCAATATCCAGTGTTACGGGGTCACCCTTGGGCTGGGGGATTTCCAAGGGCATAATTTCGTCCTTAAACTTGCCGGCATTCCAGGCATTACCGTAGTTCTGGTGACTGCGAAATGCCCACTCATCCTGCTCCTGCCGGTCTATCTTGTATTCATAGGCCACATTATCGCTATCAACGGATACGGGATTGAAGTCCTTATAGCCGAGGGCTACCAGCGGGTCTTCCATCTTGACATCGGCAAGGCGGAAACCGCTGAACCTGAGACCCCTCACCACGAGCGGCGACTGGCCAAAGGATGTGGCGCCGCCACAAATAGCCGTTTCTATCTCCCCGGCTTTCATCTCCAAGGCCGCCAGCCTGACGGCGTTCATGGCCGCGACACAGGCCATGTCGAAGGAGATGGAAACCGTCTCGTGGGGAAGCCCGGCCCTGATGAGCGACTGCCGCCCGGCCACAGGGGTGTACGGGTCGCGGCAGGCCGAGGTGTCGCCGACACCCCAGAATACCTCGTCCACTTTATCGGGACTAACATTTACTCTCTTGAGCACCTCCCGCATCGGGATAGCGCCCAGCTCGTAATAATCAAAGTCCCGCAGCGAACCGCCGAACCTGCCGAACGGCGTCCTTACCGCACTCACAATTACGACATCATTAGCATCTGCCATTTATATCTACCTTCCATTCGTTATTATTTCAGGCTCCCCACCCGACCAGTTCAAACGTGGGAGCGAATTATTTCTGCGTATAATCGTAAAAACCGCGCCCGGTCTTGCGCCCGAGTTTACCCTCTTGAACCATGCTCTTCAGTAACGGTGCCGGCGTCCAGCGCTCACCAAACTCGGCATACATGGTCTCCGTACCGTGCAGGACGATATCGGCGCCGGCAAGGTCACAGAGTTCCAGCGGGCCGATGGGGAAATTGCAGCAGAGTCTCATGGCCTTGTCAATCTCTTCCGGCTTGTTACCGTCCATAACGCAGCGGATGGCCTCGTTCATCAGCACGTCTACCAGGCGTGAGACGATGAAGC
>JAGLTT010000201.1 GCA_023135135.1 Dehalococcoidales bacterium | reverse complement strand
AACTGGACAGCGTCAGGAAACTCATTCCGCTGCTGGTCGCCTGAAGTCAGGTCGGTAACTTCCCGATACTTCTTACGGATTATGCCAGCTTAACAGTATAGTCCGGGAGATCGTGGCTTCTCTGCACCAGCTCTATCAGCACGTTTTCCGCGGCTTCGGGGTGAATAAAGGCTATCTTGGCCGAGGGGAGAGACATTGGCTCTTCGTTCAGCAGTTTCCTGCCCTGTGCTTTCAGTGCCTTCAGGTCGTTTTCGATGTTATTGGTGGCGAATGACACGTGGTGCAAACCGCCACCCCGCTCCTTGAGGAATTTCGCGAAGCTACCTTCGTCGGTCAAGGGCTGGAGAAATTCCAGTGTGATATCTCCCGCCCTTATCAGTACGGCTTTAAACTCCCCACCCGGGCCCCCCATCTCCTCCACGACCTCGAAGCCGAACATTTCGGTGTAAGCTTTCAGGGCTTCATCGGCATCCTTGACGACGATGCCAATATGGTCGATTTTATTTACCATGTTTTATCCTCCTCAATTAAGCTCTAAAACGGAAAGAAAGGCGGCAGTTCGCGGACTTTGTCCTTAGTAAGCGTTTTCGGCATGGCCTCGGCCAGTTCTTCCGGCGTCCACCGGCCGTCTTTCTCGAGCACCTGCTCCACCGGCGGGGGGTCGGTGTAAATGCCGACGTGCCCGTGCCAGACCTCAAAAATGCAGCCGTTGACGTTATCCGCTTTTTCGCTGGCGAGGTAAACCACCAGGTTGGCAACGTCCTCGGGCAGATTTACATCAAGCATCTGTTTTATTTTTCTCCCGGCATCCTCTTCACCCCAGATTTTCGCCCAGGCGTCTTTAAGTCCCTTGTCCCTGACCAGTTCCTCGAATCCCCTCGTCCCGGCCACCGGCCTGATGGCATTGCAGGTCACGCCGTACCTTCCCATATCCCGCGCCACTGTGCGCGTCAGGCCGACGATGCCTTCCTTGGCGGCGGAGTAGCTCGCCTGCCCCATGTTGCCCAGTCCGGAATGAGAAGATGTGTTGATAATCCTGCCGTAGCCCTGTTTCTTCATGACTTTACAGGCGGCACGGGCGCAGTAGAAGGTGCCGTAGAGGTTGGTCTTTATCACCGCGTCCCATTCTTCGTCGGTAACGTTATAGACCATGCGGTCGATGGTGAAACCGGCGTTATTCACCAGCACGTCGATACGCCCGAAGTTGTCCAGTGCCGTTTTGATGATGCTTTCCGCCCCGTCAGCCGTAGCCACGCTGGCGAAGCTGGGAACAGCCTCGCCGCCGGCTTTCTTTATCTCGGCGACGACTTCACCGGCAGGTCCCCGGGAGGCACCACTGCCGTCGATAGCCGCGCCGAGGTCGTTGACCACGACTCTGGCTCCCTGCGCCGCCAGCCCTATAGCTTCGGCGCGTCCCAGGCCTTTACCGGAGCCCGTAACGACAGCGATTCTTCCCTTTAAAAGCTCACCCATCAGCGCCTCCTTCAATCCTAGCTTATGACCCCTTTGTCCTTGAAAGCGGTCACATCATCCCAGCTATAGCCCAGTGTTTCCGTGAGCACTTCTTCCGTATGCTGGCCGAACTCCGGCGCCGTGTTCCGGATAGTCGGAGGTGTCTTGCTGAACTGCCACGGCGGCATAATAATCTTGAGCTTTTTCCCCGCCGGGTGGTCGATTTCCCGGAAATA
>JAGLTT010000200.1 GCA_023135135.1 Dehalococcoidales bacterium | reverse complement strand
CCGCAGGGAACGCTGCTTTAGAAACCGCTTAAAAACCAAGTCCCCGTCATTATTTCAAAATATCTGCAAATATTTTTATAAATAAATGTAATAAGTACTTGACATTTAGTATATTCTATTATACAATATGTATTGTAGAAATTACTGATGTAACAAAGGAGGTAGATGAACATGACCATAAGTCAAAAAACCGCCTGGGCTCAGCTGGTAATATTCAGCGCTCTGGTAATCGGCTGGGTGGTACTCTTCTCGATTAAAGGAACTGTATTTTACTGGCAGGACGAGACCATGATGATGACCTTCTACTGGCTCTGCGCCGGCGCCTTTGCCGCGCTGGTCATCATGAATGTAGTCGCCGGCATCCTAAAAAGCCGACTTAAAGGCATTACCGACGAGCGTGATAAAGGAATTCTCCGGAAGGCCTCGCTCTGGGCGACCGGCGTGTCCTACAGCGTGGTCGCCGCCCTGCTGCTAGCACTGGCCATTACCTATATGAACGGCGGCAGCGAGACTATCCCCGTTTACTTCCCGCTGTTCATCGTTATCGTCGGCGGAGTAACGCTGATACTCACGCAGGCCATCACGGCGTTACTGCTGTACGGCCGAAAGGTGAATCATGCCGAGAGCTAGGATAAACAATCGCATCAGAAGGCTGCGCTTCGACCACGATGAAATGACGCAGGAGGAGCTGGCCGGCCGCGCCGGCTGCACCCGGCAGACCATCATCGCCCTGGAGCAGGGAAAATACGTGCCGTCCATCGAGCTGGCCTTCAAAATCGCCCGGGCTTTCGGCGTGACGCTGGAAGAGGTCTTTCAGTACGAGGAATAAAGGAGTAAAATATAGGGCATGAAAAAAGTACTGGTCCATACCTGCTGCGCTCACTGCGCCGCCTATACCGTGGAGCACTGGCGACAGCAGGGCTATGAGGTCGGCGGGTTCTGGTACAATCCCAATATTCACCCCTACACCGAGCACCGGAGCCGACTTGAAAGCATGGAATCGCTGGCGCGGGAGATAGACCTGCCGTTAATAATCGCCGGGGGCTATGACTTCATCGAATACTTCCGGCGGGTAGTCGGTCACGAAGCGGAGCGTTGCCGCCATTGCTTCGACCTCCGGCTGGCAAAGACTGCGGAAGCCGCCCGGGAGCACGGCTACGATGCTTTCACCACTACCCTGCTCATCAGTCCCCACCAGAAACACGACATTATCCGGGAAACCGGCAGTAAAATCGCCGCGGAGCAGGGCCCGGAATTTCTCTATGCCGACCTGAGGAAACGCTACTCGGACAGCCGGCACATCACCAAGTCGATGGACCTCTACCGCCAGCAGTACTGCGGCTGTATTTACAGCGAGTGGGAACGCTACAAAGAGAATGAAGAGTAAAATCCTGCTATTAACTATTATCTTACTCACTACAATACTTTTATGTGCCTGTCAATCAGCACCGGACACAGCTACGGTTACCCAGGTTATTGATGGCGATACGATTACCATAGATACCGGTCACCGGGTCAGGTATATCGGTCTTGATACCCCTGAGGTATATCCGGTACAAGAAGCCTACGGCATGGAAGCCTGGCAGGCCAACCGCAAGCTGGTAGAAGGCAAAGAAGTGCGCCTGGAGCGAGACGTATCCGAAACGGACAAATACGGCCGCCTGCTACGCTACGTGTACGTGGATGACACACTGGTTAATGCCGAACT
>JAGLTT010000020.1 GCA_023135135.1 Dehalococcoidales bacterium | reverse complement strand
GGCTTCCGCCCAGGACACCGGCGCAGACTGTTGCCTTAAATAATCGACGAGAGCCGACTGCTTTACTGTTAATTTCGAAGTATCGAGGTTATCATCCGATAGTCTTATGTAAAGTTCTGTTTTGGGCCTTATCCGAACCGGCCCCAGCTCATAGCTCCTGGTGAGAAGTCCCTGCCGGACCAGCTGCGAGGCGACAGCCGACGCCTTTTTCTTGCCGAGGGCTTTTTCCAGCTTCTTCAGCTCGACCCTGCCCTGCCCCGATAAAAGATCGATAGCCTTTCTCTGGTCATCGTTGAGTGATGAAATATCTATATCAGGATGCGCCAGGCTGACAAACGTGATCGCTTTCCGCTCAAAGCCCGGCGGCAGCATTAACGCCACGGCGTCAAAAAGCGGCGAGAGATAGTAATCGCTTATCCAGCGCGCCAGTGATATATGAGAAGGAGTAAGAATCGGCTCCGACTCGATGACATCGAGAATATCACGGGTATCTTCCACCACAGGAACGGCAGCCAACTCCAGAACGATACCCTGCAAAATTCTCTCGCCAAAGGGAACCAGTACCGCCTGCCCCCCTCGGACGTCCAGTCCGGGGGGTATGGCATAGCTGAAAGTCCGGCGCTGGGCTGCCGGCGAATTTACACTAACCTCGGCGTATCTCATCCCAGACTCCAGAAGGTGTCTATGATTATGCCCAGCATCGATTATCTATCGGCCGGGGTCAGGGGGTTTCTTTCTCAGGTTCCTCCGCCGGCTCGGCGGGGGCTTCAGCGGCTTCTTCTTTCTCCATGGCCGGGGCTTCTGCCGGCTCCTCGGGAGCTGCCTTTTCTTCTTCGGCTACCGGTTCCGCCTCAACGACTGCCTCGGGTTCCGGCTCGGGAGTTTCCGCCGGCGTTTCTTCGGCGGCTATCGCTTCGGGTTTCTCTTCGACCGCTTCTTCGGTCTTTTCCTCAACCACTTCTTCCGCTGCCGGTTCCGCCTCAACGACTGCTGCGGGTTCTGCTGTTTCCGCCGGTGCCTCGTCGGCCGCTACCGCTTCAGGCTTTTCTTCAACCACTTCTTCGGTCTTTTCCTCGACCACTTCTTCGGCTACTGGTTCCGCTTCAACGACTGCTTCGGGTTCTGCTGTTTCTGCGGGTGCCTCTTCGGTCGCTACCGCTTCGGGTTTCTCTTCGACCGCTTCTTCGGTCTTTTCCTCGACAACCGCTTCCGCTTCTTCCTCTACAGCTTCTTTGGCTTCTTCCATTAATACATCTTCCGGTTCGAGGACCTCTTCCGGTTCAGTATCAATCAACTCCTCGCCGACCTGCCTCGCCTTTCTCTCCACACGCTTTATCTTGCGGCGGGCTTCCTTGCCGCTGAGACTGCGCAGATAATAGAGCCGTGACCGGCGAACCTTTCCCTGCCTTACCACTTCTACTTTTTCCACGAGCGGTGAATACAGCGGAAAGGTACGCTCAACGCCAATTCCATAGGCGACATGCCGTACCGTAAAGCTGGCACCGGTACCGCCGCGCTTTATCTTGAGGACCACTCCCTGAAATACCTGGATGCGTTCTTTGCCGGCTTCCACAATCCTGGCACTGACCTTCACCGTGTCACCGGGGGCAATGTCAGGGATTTTCGGATTCTTTTTGATGTCGATCAGTGATGCAATATCCATGTTAAGACTCCCTATCCTTATTAACCCGCGACCCCGATTTCTTCGGGGTTGTCAGGCGTTCTACTATTTGTTTATCTTCGAGACCGAGATTCGCTTTATTCAAGAGTTCCGGACGGCGCTCCTGGGTCCGCCGGATAATCTGCTCGCGGCGCCACTTGGCAATCCTGGGGTGATTCCCCGAAAGTAAAACTTCCGGCACCTTCCACCCGCGATAGTCTTCCGGGCGGGTGTACTGCGGGTATTCCAGCAGCCCGCTGGCGTGAGAATCTTCCAGGAGCGAGTCTTCCGAGCCGAGCACCCCCGGTACCAGCCGGAGCATGGCATCGATGACCACCATGGCCGGGACCTCGCCACCCGTCAGTACATAATCGCCGATGCTGATTTCATCGGTGGCCAGGTGCTCCCGTACCCGCTCGTCGACCCCCTCGTAGTGACCGCAAATAAAAACCAGGTGACGGTTCTGTGAAAGCTCACGGGCAATCTGCTGCGAAAATAGCCGCCCCTGGGGAGTAAGCAGAACAATCGGCAGTTCGGCCTCTTCGTCCTTAACGAGGGACTTGATAGCCTCAACCGCCTCGAAAATGGGCTCGGGTTTAAGCACCATGCCGGCGCCGCCGCCATAGGGATAGTCATCCGCGGTATGGTGCTTGTCATGGGTATAGTCCCGTATATTATGCAGGTTGAGACTCACCAGCCCGTTATCAACGGCCCGCTTGAAAATGCCAAAGCCAAACGGCACCTCGAACATCTGCGGGAATAATGTCAGAATATCAATGCGCATCGTCCTGATTACCCCGGCATACTTATGGTATGCTCCGTCACCTCTCCCTTAATGATTTCCACGGCGTGAGGAATTGCCGGTAGTATCACTTCAAGGCATTCCTGTACTGCCTTGGGACTGCCCGGCAGGTTGATGATAAGGCACTGCCCCCGCAGGCCGGAAACCCCCCGGCTCAATACTGCCATCGGCGTTTTCTCCAAGGATTTGGCTCTCATCGCCTCGGCGAAACCCGGAGCACTCCTGTCTATCACCGATAGCGTCGCTTCCGGTGTAATATCGCGTCGGGCCAGGCCGGTACCGCCGGTGGTCAAAATAACATCCACCCCACCCCCGTCAGCCCACTCGATAAGTTTACCCGCGATAATATCCCGCTCATCGGGGACAACCTCATATTTAATAATAGTACTCTCTACCCGCGACAGTATATCGCGGATTATCTCGCCGCTCTTGTCCTGGCGCTGTCCCCGGGAACCTTTATCACTGATAGTAAGTACGGCAATATTCAACATAATTACGCCTTATGAAACAAGATATATTGTACCATATCCGAGGCTTACGATGGAAGTGACTGCGTAAGAACCGCTTCCCCACCGTTCCCCACCATTTAATGATTGCCGTTTTTGGCTTAAAACATAGCAGAAATGTCCAAATATGTCACGAATTTGTCACATTTTCTTAAAAAACCCTTGAAAAGACTTGACAAACATGGGTTGTTGTGTTATAAAATGGTGAAATATGGGTAGTGGTGGTAAATCGTGGTAGAAGATTGAGGCTATGTTTTACGGCGAGTTTGATTACAAGATAGATGAAAAAGGCAGGGTGCCCCTCCCGCCCAAGTTCCGCAATTATCTAAAAGACGGCGTGGTGCTGACACCCGGAGTCGAAAAATGCATCACCGTATATACAGTACCGGAATGGAGGAAACTCTCCACCTCGCTTACCAATAGCCCGCTATCACGCAGTAAAATGAGGAAGCTGAGCCGTGCTTTATTCGCTACAGCCTTCAGCACCAAGATAGATAATCAGGGCCGGGTTGCCCTTCCGGCGCCGCTACGCGAACATGCCGAGATAGTCGATGAAGTAGTCGTCGCCGGTTCCAATACCTACCTTGAGATATGGAACAAAGTACTTTGGGAGGAAGAGAAGGATATAAGCCAGGAACAGGCCTGGCAGATTATCGAAAGCCTGGAGAATAGCTGATGATAAAGCACCGGTCAGCCTCCAGCCACATACCGGTTCTACTCTCAGAGGCACTCAGGGCGCTGGCAGTACAGCCAGGTGGTCGTTATATTGATTGCACGCTGGGCAGCGCGGGACACGCCACCGCCATCCTGGACCACTGCTCGCCCGGCGGACAGTTGCTGGGCATCGACGCCGACCCTAACGCCATAGCAATCGCCAAGGAGAGGCTCCAGCATTATAAAGACTCCACCCTGCTCGTAAATGATAACTTCGTCAATTTGCAGTCTATCTGTATTAAATACGACTTTTTCCCGGTACATGGTATCCTTTTCGACCTTGGTTTATCCTCACTCCAGCTCAACGGGAACGGCCGTGGTTTCAGTTTTCAGTATGACGCCCCGCTGGATATGAGGTTCGACCCCAATCAGAGGATTACCGCCGCCGATATCGTTAACACCACCTCTGAGGCGAGATTGGCCCACCTTATTAAAACATATGGCGAGGAAGGCCATAGCCGCCGCATCGCCCAGCACATCGTAAAGGAACGCCCGATAGAAACTACGCGCCAGCTGGCCCAGCTGATAGAGAAGGCTGTCGGCCGGAGAGGCAAGCTCCACCCGGCCACCAAGACCTTCCAGGCACTGCGTATCGCCGTCAACCATGAGCTTGAGCACCTGGAAACGGCGCTGAGACAGGCCGTTGACCTGCTCGGTTACGAGGGCAGGCTGGTTGTTATAACCTACCATTCATTGGAAGACCGCATCGTCAAGCAGTTTATGCAAAGAGAATCACGAAGCTGCATCTGCCCTCCGGAAGTCCCCGTCTGCACCTGCGGTCACTCGCCGCGTATAAGACTGATTAATAAGAAGGTTATCACCCCCACCACTAATGAGATTCAGGTTAATCCGCGTAGCCGCAGCTCTAAATTGAGAGCGGCCGAGCGGATTATTATCCAGGGTGATTGCTACGCAACCCCGGAAGACCACGCCTTCATCACCATTGCCAAGTCCAGAGGTTGGCGAAGGCCGGCTTTATTAGAAAAGATCAGAATGGCCTTTTTAGCGGCCTAAAATACGGCAGAATCAGATAAGGAGGTTACCTATATGTAATAACTGGGTACCTAAAAGGGAATCTAAATCCAGTTACTAAGGAGGGCAGATGAAAAGACGAAATGTTGTAGCTTCAATTGATGTTGGTACCACCAAGATATGCACGATACTGGCAGATGTCAGCGACGGCGGCAGCCCCCGGGTGGTGGGTGTCGGTATTGCCCCTTCCAGGGGATTGCACAAGGGTCTGGTGGTCAATATCAATGAAGCCAAAGAGTCAATTCGTGATTCAGTGAGAAAGGCGGAACAGGCCAGCGACTACAGAGTGGAATCGGCCTATGTCGGCGTTACCGGCCGTCATGTCAGCTCGATGAACAACCGCGGCGTAGTCGCCATCACGCGTAATGACCGTGTCGTACGCCCCGATGACCTGAAGCGCGTCCTTACCGCTGCCCAGAGCGTTAAAACTGCCGGAGACAGGAGGCTGCTTCACGTAATCCCCCGCAGCTACGCTGTTGATGGCCAGCCCGGTGTTAAGAATCCTGTAGGTATGCATGGATTCCGTCTCGACGTGGAAACGCACGTCATCACAGCTGCCGTAACCTCCGTTCAGAATCTCGTGAAATGCATACGCAACATCGGGATAGACATCGAGGACCTCGTCCTCGAACCCCTGGCCAGCAGTGAGGCGATTCTTACCGAAGACGAGAAACAGGTAGGCGTAATAATGGCCGATATCGGTGGTGGAACCACAGACGTTGCCGTATTCAGAGAAGGCAGCATCTGGCATACTTCCATCCTGCCGGTAGCCGGTTATCAGCTTACCCGTGATGTCGCCATCGGCCTGGGACTGCCGTTTGAAATCGCCGAGGAGATGAAGAAGAAATACGGCAGTGTCATACCCGTTTACGAGGGTCAGGGGGATACCGCGCCGGCCATATCCCAGGACGGACACGGCGTCTCCTACCAGGATTTATGTGACATCATCAAGGCCAGAGTCGAGGAAGTCTTGAAGCTTATCCTCCTGGAAATGCCAAACTCGGATTATGAAGCACTGGTACCAGCCGGACTGGTACTCACGGGCGGTAGTTCCAACCTCTCCGGTATGGCATCCCTGGGACGTGAAATCCTCAGGCTCCCGGTAAGAGTAGGTGCTCCCACTGATGTCCATGGCATCGCTGATGTGCTCCGCGACCCGGCATATGCCACCAGCGTTGGCCTCATACTCTGGGGAGCCAAACATGCAGGTAAGAAGGACTGGAAGTCAGGAGTATTCGGTAACGCCCTGAACCGCCTGGCGTCCCAGCTTAGAAAGTTTTTTCATTAATATACCAAAAAATAAAAGGGAACCAATTTTGGCACTAGTTAAAGGAGGAGGAGATGGCTAGAACAAGTTTTGTGGCTAATCCAGCTAAAATAAAGGTCATTGGTCTGGGTGGTGGCGGCAGCAACGCCGTAACCCGCATGGTCAGAGAGAATATTGAGAGTGTGGAATTCATTGCGATGAATACCGATGCTCAGGCTCTGGCCGTCTGCGAAGCACCGATATGTATGCAGCTCGGATCCAAACTCACCAAGGGTCTGGGTGCGGGCGGCGACCATGTCATAGGGGCGAAAGCTGCCGAGGAAAACCGCGACGAGTTAAAGGAGCTCGTTTCCGGGGCTGATATGGTATTTGTGACCGCCGGTATGGGCGGTGGCACCGGCACCGGTGCGGCCCCCATCGTTGCGGAAACGTCGAAGCATAGCGGTGCTCTCACCATCGCCGTGGTCACCAAACCTTTTGAATTCGAGGGTGCTCACCGGATGGAGACGGCGGAAGAAGGTATCAACAATCTCATAGATAAAGTTGACACCCTGATTATCATCCCCAATGACCGCCTGCTCACGCTCTGCGACCATAAGACCGGAGTGGACAGCGCCTTTAAACTGGCCGATGATGTGCTGAGGCACGGAGTCCAGGCAATCGCCGAGGTTATCACTACTCCCGGTATGATTAACCTTGACTTTGCCGATGTCAAATCAATCATGAAAGACGCCGGCCCGGCCTGGATGTCCATCGGCAACGGTACCGGACAGAATCGGGCTACCGATGCTGCGAAAGAAGCATTGGCCAGTCCGCTGCTGGATGTTTCCATCGAGGGTTCCAAGGCCGTCCTGTTTAACGTCGTCGGCGGTAACAACCTCTCCCTGTTCGAAGTCAACCAGGCTGCGGATGTTATCAAAGGCGCCGTGGACCCCGATGCCAACATCATTTTCGGTGTCGCCAATGACCCGTCCATGGAAAATGAAGTAAGGATTACCCTGATTACTACCGGATTCCAGACCAAGCTGGGTATGGGCAAAGATGGAGAGGAAGACGAGATTACCAAGCTGCTCAAAAACATGAAGACAGAAGACGAGCTGGATATGCCTTCCTTCCTGCGCCGTCCGTTATTCAGCCACCGACGTCACACGACCACCCCGACCGAAGTACCGGCGGAACCGGTAAAACAGTATCATTTCCAGTAAAATTTCCTGTGACTGCAATTAACGGTAAATAATCATGGGTAGCGGGGATATGCATGAGCACAAGATGCTCAGTGTGATGAAGTGTAAATAGTATCGAACTTCTGATATACGGGGCTGCGGGTGGTACACACCCGCAGCCTTCATATTTTTCTCAGATAGCCCCCACCCTATTCCGATACTCACCATCTGTTGACAAATTCCACATCAACTGGTTATCCTATTAATTGGCGTTTTTATTTGTTTAATACGTGTTTATATATTAAAAATGTATCCCACCGTATATGCGAGTTATTACAGGCACAGCAAAAGGACACCGGCTGAAGTTCCCGAAAGGAACGTCAACCCGCCCGGCGACAGATCTGGTACGCGGCGCCATCTTTTCCATCCTGGAAAATGCTACCGATGACTGGTCACAGGTACTTGACCTGTTCTCCGGTAGCGGCGCCCTGGGTATTGAAGCTCTCAGTCGCGGCGCCGGCTGGGTGGACTTTGTTGAAAGTGAACCAAGGTGTTGTGGTATAATTAAGGAAAATCTAGAAAAGACGAAACTGGCAGCACAGGCACATGTTTATTGCTGCGACGTCGTCAAGGCACTTTCCCTTATTGATAAGGAGTACAACATTATACTGATGGACCCACCCTATTCTAATACATCTATAGGTAATTTCATCACACAACTGGCAACCTCCAGACTGGTCGGCACAGATACAACGGTAGTAGTGACCCACTCTCCTCGTTTATCCCTTAACCCGAGCTATGCTACAATAAATCTCATGAAAGAGTACCGCCACGGCGACAGCTGTATCTCGATATACCGGAAGGAGGTCAGGCCTTGATTATCGCTCTCTACCCGGGTAGCTTCGACCCCATCACCAACGGGCATATCGATATAGCTACCAGGGCTTCCAAACTTTTCGATAAAATCATTATCGGCATATTTTCCACGCCGGATAAACGCCTTACCTTCTCTCTCGAAGAGCGAGTAGATTTAGCCACGCGCGCTGTAGCTCATTTATCTAATATCGAGGTAATGCCATATGATATCATAACCGTGGACTTTGCCAGGCAGGTGAATGCCCAGGTCCTGGTACGCGGACTTAGAATGAGCGCCGATTATGAGAGAGAATTTGAAATGGGCATGTTAAACCGCAAGCTCTATCCGGAACTGGAGCTTGTCTGCTTCATGGCCAGCCAGGAGTACCAGTTCCTCAGCTCCAGCCTGATGAAAGAGGTCGCCAGCCTGGGGGGTAATATCGACAGCCTGGTTCCCAAACACGTAGCTGAAGCTCTTAGAAATAAAGGGGTAGGCAAAGAATAGACCCCGTTCAATAATATAATACATAAAGGAGAATCTTTCAGGGAAAGATTCAGGAGGTAAATTGAATGGCTTACAAGATTACAGACGAGTGCATTAGCTGTGGAGCCTGCGAGCCGGAGTGCCCGGTCCAGGCCATCAGCGAGGGTGACACAGCCTATGTAATCGACCCCGGTAAGTGCATTGAGTGCGAAGGACATTTCGATTCGTCCAAATGCGCCGAAATCTGCCCGGTAGATGCCTGCGTGCCCGACCCGGACAACCCTAAAAAATAGAACGGTATCCGGACAGGCAACGGAGACTCAATACCGGCTGATTTCAGCATAATATAAAGCTGCAAGCAGAATTACCCGCCGTTATCAAAATCGATAACACAGACGACCTGTCTGGTGATAAAGAGAGGTTTGATTACCTTTTTCTCACGGCAGGTGGGAGAAGACAGGAAGTTAGAACGGCGGATTATCAGTCTCTTTTACTGGAAGAAATCACGGACTGAATCAAACTCGGCGGGCAACAACGCCAGGATAACAGGAAAGCCGTCCAGCAGCAGGTTCGCCAGGGCGGAATCGGATAAGGTGCTGCCGATACCCAGGAAGTTCACCCACATGGACAGCAGCGCTCCGCAGAAGAAGAAACCCAGGATAAAACCGAGGACGGCGCCGCCCAAACGATTTACCCAGCCCAGCAACACCGCCGAAACAACCTTTTTCAATACAGCGGCCAGAACTGAGGCTATTACCATCACCCCTATCAGAATGATGGCAAAAGCGGCTATTCTGGCCCAGCCGGGGTCGGAAATAAATGTCAGCGACCCGCCTAACGACTCCGAGAAACGCCCCGCCAGAACTACACCGACAATTATCCCGGCCACGGTAAAAAGTGCCTTGATAATTCCGATTTTAAGTCCGATAAGCGTCGGAATTACAATAAGTATCAGGATAACTATATCCAGCCAGTTCATA